>NZ_GG665961.1:72420-74417 GCF_000156555.1 Acinetobacter sp. ATCC 27244 | reverse complement strand
AATAGCAACTTTCAAAATTTTTTGCTTATTTGACTGATCTAAACGCTATCTAGCCTTGGAAAGCTTTGTCACATCTACACTTTAGTTCATTCAGCAAAATTTATTACACATCAAATAACACAATAAAAAATTAGGGGAAATGATGAAAACGCTTACTTCGCTTGCACTCATCTCACTTACATTGATGATTGCAGGTTGTGCCAGTAAAACCGAACGCCAGTTTATCAGTGGTTGTAAAACAGGCGGCATTGATGGCAGCACTTGTTCATGTATTTACGACAAACTTGAAAAGAAATATGGAGAAGATGGACTTAAAGAAAATATTTATACCTTGCAGCAAACAGAATCCTTCCAGAGAGATATGGTCAATATTTCCTATCAGTGCATGAAGGAATAGCCATGAGAACACTTGCAGGCATCATCTGCATCATTGCAGTGATCTGCTTTTTAGGTTTGCCATTTATTGGCTTCATGATCGTGATGGGACTATTTATCGCATTGGCAAAATATGCAATTGGGGGAAAGTAAATGAATTCAAATATTAAGACATGGGTGATTAGTAGCTACTTTGTAATCGGTTTCTTCTTTGCCATCTATCAACACTTTTGGGGACAGTATAACTACAAGCCATTTACCTACAACTTGGGGCAAGGCTTAGTGTGGCCTGCGGTGATGTTTCCAACGGTGGGGAAAATCGTTGGTGGCATTTTGATTCTATGTTTGGTCGGATTTCTGACCATGCGTTCTAAGTAAGTGGGTAGCTAGAATATGAAAAAAATATTTCCAACGTTGGTACTTTCGACCTTGCTCATAGCATGTAGTCAGAACAATCAACCCACTCAAATAGATGAATCAAACGCTGCACATCCAGCCAACTCAAAAAGCCCTGATACTCAATCAATCTATGCTCCTTATACAGAGGAGGCAGTTAAAGCCAAACTCAATGAAATGCAGATGATTATTGACAATGGTCATGTCTATTTGCCTGCTGAGGTCAAGGAAGCGGAGTCTTATATCAATGGATGGAATAAGTATCCTGATGTGCTTAAAGCCATGATGGAAACTGACCTTGATCCAAACAACACTCAGGAAGCTGCCGACATTCCGCTTGAGGATGAATCTTTACTAGTTAGCGATCTAAATGTTAAGGCTCGCATTAGTGCTAGAGAATCTCAATCTGCTTTTAATGTACAAGGGGCAATTGAATATATTCTCGAAATTCAATCGACCAGCGATCAGCCTTTTATTCTACAAGGCATGAAAATTAATCGTGGTCGTTGTGGTTATTACACCGCTGACTTTCATAGCAAGATGCCTGTACAAATGAGCTACAGTTCAACGGTATCGTACTTGTTGAAATGTCGTGGTGATCAAGTCCTTGAAGCTGAATTAATGACCGACCAAGGCAATGTGAGTTTGTCTTTTTGAGGTTAGTAAATATGGAATAGAGAACACGGTATTCGTAGTGTTCTCTATTAAAAATTCAATACTTATAAACCTCTTCGGTTTTTCGAATCGATCACACCTTTACCGAAACTACGCATGTTTGACTTATCTTTTCCTCTCGGATGCTGCTGCTCTTTTTCACAATTCACTAGATAAGGGGCAGCATAATTAAGAAAGTTAAAAACTTCATGCTCAACATCACGATGAATCATACCAATGCCTAATGTTCCCATCACTTTATATGTATCCATATAGTCAGGATGGTTACAGTTAAAAATATAACCACAGCCATGTGTAATCTGCTCCCAACACTCACCTACCCACTGCCCCATTTCAAAACCACTTCGATGTACATTCCCATCGTACATAAGCAGAAGATGGCAGTGATAGCCTTTGCTAACACCATGCTCTAATGCCCATGCATAACCCTGCAAAGCATTAAAGCAAGTATCCTGATCTGCGATTCGACGAAGCAAAGTGTCTAATGCTTTGTTAAATGCCTGAATGTTGTATAAGGCTTGATATTCCTGAAGAATAGATAAATCCACACG
>NZ_GG665961.1:71616-72102 GCF_000156555.1 Acinetobacter sp. ATCC 27244 | reverse complement strand
ACGTACAACTAATAGTCTTGCATAGTGATTGATCAATGAGGATGTATAGTCGAATAGGCTTTGCTGATTCTTTAATTCACGTTGTTGAAAATCGATCAGTTGCTGTTTTACACAGCCTGATAATGACTGGATGTAAGTCAATATATGCCATACCGTCATCTCATCAAAACAGTCTATACAATCGTAGTCTGCCTGTGGCATTAGACTGAGTGTGTGATCAACGATGTTCACCACCTCAATGAATATCTGCACTGTATTGCAATAGAAAAAATTAGCGTTATAGATTGGCTTAAATGACTGAACTAATTTTTGTAGGTCTATCATAAAGTTTTGATGATATAGATCATAACTACCTAAGCAAACTTCTTGAATGAAATGGTCTACTGCTGCCAATACTTCTGCTTCATGATAAAGCAGATCATATGGATTATTCTGGGACATTTAGGTTCTCACTGAAACATAAGGTTCATATGTAAGTGAGGAATG
>NZ_GG665961.1:66893-70214 GCF_000156555.1 Acinetobacter sp. ATCC 27244 | reverse complement strand
GAATATATTTTTTTACTGATCTTGATTCTAAAGCAGGATGTTGTGGTCATCCTGCTCTACTGAATATGCTCATAGACTTTGGAACATACTATAGGGTTAGTTCTGCATGTTTTTAGTGACTTGATATGGATACGTTATCTATAGCCCATTTGAGTATGGGCTATACTGAACTAAGCA
Organism: Acinetobacter sp. ATCC 27244; assembly: GCF_000156555.1. Lineage (NCBI taxonomy): Bacteria > Pseudomonadati > Pseudomonadota > Gammaproteobacteria > Moraxellales > Moraxellaceae > Acinetobacter > Acinetobacter sp. ATCC 27244. Next base: position 70,037 of record NZ_GG665961.1, on the reverse strand, counting down.
ACTCATTGTACTTACTCAACTAGATAAGATATTGTTTATATTATTAATATATTACTTATAGATAATTATATAAGATACCTGTTAAGTACCTTAAGCTATTGCCTCGGTAAGATCATTGAACCATATGATGCTAACCATCGATATATCCAAAGATATATCGAAATTTGCTTAGGCTAAAGTTACGCCAATATAGTTAAATATTAACTAAGCAATCTACCCCCCTACATTCCACAGGAAGCAAACCAAAATCTTGTAATTGCTGTAAACTTGGTGAGTCAAAAGAACTGAAATTTGAATCATGATTTTTGTGTTTTCGACACTCGGAGAAATCATCATCTGCTTCATCCAATAAGCAAAACTCATTTGCTCGTAGGGTTGGATCAATCATAAAAATGCAGCTATATGTTTGTTGATGATATGAACGAGGCATAATACTGAAAGGCTTCAACTGCTTAATATTACTTTGCTTAGCAAGGAACGGATAAAGCTTATTGTTTGCAATCAATGTCAGTAAAAAACTAATTAAGAAGGTAACACTTTGAATTTCTTGTTCGAAGAATCTACTCAAATCGCGATCATTTATCTGAAGCAAAGAACTTAGCTTAAGGTTTTTTTCAAGCCTCTTGAGATCATTTACTTCTACAACATCAAAATTTAGTAATAATTGCTTCAATCTAGTTGAGGAGGAATATAACTCTAAACTCCACTGTTCCAAATAACACTGAAATAATGCGCAAGCCATCGAAGCGTTAACAAAATTATTCGACTTGGTGTTCAACTCATTATAGCTAATTAGTTCTTTCAACCACGACTGAGCTAAAGGGTATTTTTTTAATTCAAAGTAACCACTCAATAAATTAAGCACAAGCTCCTTTTCTAAATCATCCTGAGCCATTTTGGATGAATTTTCAAAATTGAATACCGTTCGCTGGCATAAGCGATCACTCAATATTCTTGGTTCATGCTGTATCAAACTGATATATGTTGAATGTGGATCTTGTCTAAAATTTAAATAATAGTCCAATTCTCTATTAAAGGTTTTAAACAACTGAAATAAACGACCTACCCGTTGTACTTCAAAAAGCTGAGTGGGTTTACTTTTCTCAATATAAAATCGACCATATCGAGCTTTATCCCCCCAAAGCTCATGCGATAAGTTGAGTGCGTAAAATGGATTCATTCGACTGATAATCTTGCTTGATTGAGTACCATCGACTCGTGTACGAATGAGTCCCTGTTGCTTTAATTTTTTGATACACCGAAAGATCGCATCTTTAGACAGTCCTGTTTTATGCTTTAATTTATGAATTCCGCATTTATTGGTAATTCCAAATTGATTACTATGTCTAACCAATACCATTAATACCAATGCCGTTTTGAAATCTATTTTTCCAAAGAATATCGGTTTAGTATGTTGTAAGTGATGTACATAAAAGTCATTTAATTTGGTATCGACAAGGTGAAAAAAAAGAGCCTTCAGCGGAAGTTCATGATTCATCATCTTAGAGAACCATCGCTCTTTCTCAAAATCACCTATCGTTTTTACACTCCCCCAAAGACCAAACATTTCAATATCTATTCTTACAAATTCTTTGCAAGATTTTTCATCAATTCCTCTAACAATTATTTGATGCTCTTGTAACTCATTCAGCGTTGTCTGCAATTTCTTATCATGAAATACAAACTCCTTTGCACTCATTGCAGATGTTAAACAAAATTCTTGCCCTCCATACATTTGAATTATTTGGAGTAACAACCATCGTGCTGTTGGGCTCAAAGCAATAGGAGAAAATTCATGAGCAAGTAAAAAAAGTAAAAATCTATCTTCCATGAATCTATCGAACACTACCCACTTGTAATTTCACAAATATGGATGATAAACCTCAAATACGCAACCATTAAAATTTAGTAAATATTAAGTTAACATTATAGTTAACATTAACTTACTAATAAGTTAATATTATTCCTGCTATTAATTTCATATAAATGCTCATCATGACAAGACCATACGAACATTTTGAAAATTGGATGAAGAAAGACAGTAAAGCTAAGGAAGATTTCATCCAAAAAAATAAAGATGCATGGAGCAAATTAGCCCCAAAACAATTTACAGTGTCTATATCCCAACCCCAAATCCTATTCGGTTATGATCAAGAACAAGCCATACTTTCAACAAAAGAATTTGTCGCCGCATCTAAAGATTTCTATGAAACCATTCGTAAAAAATTTAGGGAGCACAAGCACCAAACCTCTAAACAGCACAAAAGCCGTATTCAGGCAAGAATAAGTAAAAGCTCAACATCCAAGTGAACCGTACCGGGTTTGTCGGAGACCACTTTTCTTGAGAGAATGTCCCGATGAAAAAAGTAAAATACACCCCTGAAATCAGAGATAGAGCGGTTCAATTATTGATTGAATCCGAAAAAGATTATCCATCGAATTGGGCTGCGATCACAGCAATTGCGCCTAAGATTGGTTGTACTCCTGAAACACTTCGTGTTTGGTATCAAAAATATTTAGATAAACAAAATCCAGTTAAAGTACAGCAGCTTTCAGACCAAGAACGTATCAAACAACTCGAACGCGAAAATAAAGAACTGCAACGCGCCAATGAGATTCTACGTAAAGCAGCCGCTTTTTTCGCCCAGGCGGAGCTCGACCGCCCACACAAATAATGGTGGATTTTATCCATAACAATAAAGATCGATATGGTGTTGATGCGATTTGTAGGATTTTACCGATCGCAGCTTCAACCTATTACCGAACTTTAGATCTCGCTGACAATCCAGAACATCGAGCGAAACGAGATCTACATGATGAGCATCATGCTGAACAAATTCAACGAATTTGGAAAGAAAGTTCAGGTCGATATGGTGTGCGTAAGGTCTGGCAACAATTGAAACGTGAAGGTTATGTTATCGCACGTTGTACAGTTGCTCGATTGATGCAAAAGCTAGGTATACAAGGTGTTTGGCGTGGTAAGAATAAACAAACCACCCGTAGCCGAGATGATCAAAAAAGAGCAGATGATTTAGTGAAACGTAATTTTAATGCTGATCATCCTGACCAACTGTGGGTGAGTGACTTTACGTATATTCAAACTCATTCAGGCTGGGTCTATACCGCCTTTATTATTGATGTGTT
>NZ_GG665961.1:45555-66551 GCF_000156555.1 Acinetobacter sp. ATCC 27244 | reverse complement strand
GCTTGAACAAATCAAAAAAAAGCTTGAACATAGCAGTGCTTCAGGGACACTTGAACATGTCATTAATAGTTTTGATGAAGACAAATTAAAGCAACAAATTCAAATTAATAAATTACAGGAACAAATTCAAAAACTGCGAGATTTTGAAGCGTATCTAAATAGTAAGCACAAATTAGAGCTTGAGACAGCACATGCACTCAATGAGAAAATTCAGGATTACTTATTCAGCCAATGGGTTTCAACCCAGCAAAAATTGGAAGTCCTAGAAAACCAATTTCCGAATGAAGATGACCTTGACCAAATTTATGCTTCTCAAAGTGACGAAGAAAAGGAGAACTCTCGTAGGATAATAAAATCAAATTTACAATCTGATTTTAATAACAACCTTCTCCGCATAAAAGCGACACTAGAACTCAAATCAGAAACCACAAATCCCCTTCATACAACTCTTTCGCCTATTTCCGAAAACGATTACCCACTTATTTATCCACGACCTTCAGGATTTACTAAACAAGGGGAAATTATTCATGATGGCATAGAGGAAAAAACTGATAACAAACAGAGAGCTGTGCCAAAGTACCTTACAAACCCAATAAAACCATTCACCAACAAATAAGCTTAAATTGAATTCAATATTTCCTCCAACATTTCAGGTTGCCCCCTCAACCAATGGATGATCGTTTCATCCAAATAGGCAGTATTGTTATATGGCAAGTTGTATTCCAGATCCTTCAGCATAACTGAAGGATTTTTAGAGTGAAGGATTCTGTCTAGCTTTTTAAGTTGCTCTTGAAGTTTAGTTATTTTTTTAGCTTTTACAGTAGATGATGCTTTTTTACGTTTTATTAAATTACCTGACCGTGATTCAAACATAGGGACATCATCTTGTTCAAGTTTTTGAAGCTCATCCTGCATGCGAGTAATTTCAGACTTGATCCAAATGACATCATCTTTTTCAAATTCTTTGATCAATATAGGAATAATTGATGTAACCGCCTGAGTTGGATTATCCCATTTACGACCGCGTTGAACTACCTGCTCACGTAAAACTCTGCATATTATTTCTCGTCTTGGGTACAAGCTTTTTGTATGTTTTTCCATTGCTGCTTTTGTTGCTTTAGCTTGCCTTTCAAGAGCCGTATTGTAAATTAAATATATCCTCCCTCCCAATACATCAACATACGTCATTAAAATATTTGAGTAACGTTTTTTTTGGAGCGTCTTTTTCAACTGCTCCATATCTTCTCTTAAGCTATTGATCTGTACTAGAAGTTCAAAAACTTGGTCAGGCTTGAAAGGAATCAATTTAATATCATCACTACCCTCTATCAGACTTAATGCTTGCTCACTGAGTCGAAAATCATTATCTTTCATACGGAGCATGATTTTGTCTGTCATTGCTGCATATAATGGATTTCCCAATTCTTCCTCTAAATTACACTGATAGTAGTAACAGAAATTTTCAAGAATGTTCTGTTCGAGCAACGCTAGATCTGAAATTATTTTCGAATCCATAATTATTTAATCCCTTATATTACAAAATATTACAACAGTATAATGCTAATATTTTTTTATACATGAGTACTGCTCTACTTTCTGATACTCAGTAAATTTACAGTGAGCACATCAACCGAAATGACAGGAATCAATTCATGAATAGTGCTCTTCAACTTTCCACATCCGACTACTTATTTATGCGCTATCGCAGTACGACAGTAAAACTAGATGACGTAGTCAAGGATTATTACCCTCATCTCAGTAAATTAAAAATGTTAGAAAAAGCAAGAAATCAGGATTTCCCATTTTCTTGCTTCCGACTAGATAAAAGCCAAAAAGCTCCATACTTTGTTCATATAAAAGATTTAGCCAATGTTCTAGACCAACAATATAAATATGCATCTCAAGACCATGTTACCCTTCACCAATGAGGGGTAATACTTCCTCCAATTCCATTGTTTTTTTTCTTTTTCTTACAGAAACATATCTTTCCAAACTCCCCCAAGAATCATGCAAACTAATTTCTTGTATTTGAGGAATGGTTAATCCCTTTTCTGCAAGACGAGTACACCCCTCATGCCTTAAATCATGAAATCGTAAATCCTCAATGCCTAATAATTTACAAGCATTTCTAAATTCACTACCTATAGTTTTAGGGCTAAGCGGAATAAATAAATCTTTATCATACCCGCGGTTGAGCATTCGCTTTCTGACATCTTTTTTCTGTAAAAGTTGAATGATCTTATTGCAGGCTTCTGTGACAAGAAACTCGTTATGATTCCCTTTCGACCCATTCGGATTTTTTAAATCTCGCACTTTCCAAACCTCATTATCATCAGCATCATGCATGCGATCAGATACTAACATTCTTGTAATTTCTGACTCACGTCGACATGAAAAGATAGCGAACCAAATAATCAAATGCATCGGATAACTGTAAACAGGCTTTTGCCATTTCCGATAAAAGTATTCTGTTAGTTTTTTTAACTCAGCAGTTGTTGGTAAACGATCACGCTTACCACTCGAAGATATTTGTCGAGTCTTTCGTAATTGTGCTGTTGCTTTATCAAATCCAGCTAAATCAATATTTACATCCCACATCGTATGAGCATGAGATAACACACCGCGAATATGCAATAACTCATGTTGTAACGTACTAGTCGCTATTGGCTTTAAATCTAATTTGGCATAACCAGCCTTACGTAAAGCTACATGTTCTGAAATATCGGCTGGCTTAATTTTTGTGATAATATATTGCGCTATTGGAAATTTCTGAATGAGGCGAAGACAATAGGTTTTTGTACGACCATATTCATTGCCAACTTCATCAAGATATTTGTCTATGGCATTGGCTAAAGTGATATTCGTCACATCCGATTTACCTAACAAAATATCTGGATTTTCTTCGATTTCCTCTTCACGCATTGCAAGCCACTTTTGAGCTAGTCGCATAGTACTAAACGTCTTACTTTCCTTGAAATTTGCAAACCCTTTACGGCTTATTCTAATTTCAGCTCGAAAGCGTATGGTTCCATCGGCTAATTTACGCTGTGAAATTGTCCCCATGATTTACGCCTTATTGTTTTCTCAAGGCTATAATGGCGTAATTTGGCGTAAATATCAAAAATAATAATGCAAAATAAGGCGTAAAAAATCGAAATAAATCAAAATCAGCAACACTGTAAAGGTATGTTTTTTAATATGATTACTGAAAAAACCATTGATAACACTAAAGAACCTCGCATCAGTGTTGCTCCAATGATGGATTGGACAACGAAGGACTATCGTTTCTTTGCGCGTTTGTTTAATCCGAATGTTGTCTTATATACTGAAATGGTGACCACAGGCGCAATTATTTACGGTGGTGCAAATCGTCATTTAGACTTCAATAAAGAAGAACACCCAATCGTATTACAGCTCGGTGGTTCCAATCCGCAAGAGTTAGCAACCTGTACCAAAATGGCTGAAGACTGGGGCTATGATGAAGTCAATTTAAATGTTGGTTGCCCAAGTGATCGAGTACAAAATAATAAGATCGGTGCATGTTTAATGGCGGAGCCGAATCTGGTTGCTGAATGTATTCATAGCATGCAAAAAGCTGTATCGATTCCTGTAACCGTCAAGCACCGTATTGGTATTGATGACATGCAATCCTATGAAGAAATGCTACATTTTGTCGATACAGTCGCTGCAACAGGTTGTACACACTTTATCGTGCATGCACGTATCGCGATTTTGCAAGGTCTATCACCAAAAGAAAATCGAGAAGTGCCACCGCTACGCTATGATGATGTTTATCGTTTAAAACAAGAGCGCCCACATCTTACGATTGAAATTAATGGTGGTATCAAAACCTTTGATGAGACACAACAACATTTACAGCATGTTGATGGTGTCATGATTGGACGTGAAGCGTATCACAATCCTTATTTGCTCGCTGAAATGGGACAACTTTGGAATCTAGAAGCGCCTGATCGTTTTGAGATTATGCAACAAATGATGCCATATATTCATCAACGTGTTGCAGAAGGCGCACCATTATCAATTATCACACGACATATTCTAGGTTTGTTTCAAAACTTGCCGGGTGCACGCAAATGGCGTCAAGCCCTAAGCGGTGGCAATGCAAAAACCATCAATGATATTGAAAATGCAATCCAAAATATCCAAGCAGCCATGCAACGCACCGAAGATTATATTCGAGCGCAAAAGTGTGATTAAAATCACACTTTACCCCGTTATTTAATCAAAATGAAATATTATTTTACAAATCATTTTATTTAAACTAAACAAACCTCAAAGGCATGATAAAAAAAGAATTATTCATGCCGCTGTTTTTATAAGTTATCCACAGCACCTGCAAAATGATACATTATTACATTACAAATGACTTTTCAGACGATTTTTCGCTTACCATGTCTTCCGCCAAGAGTCTGGCACTAAATTTGGTTATATAGAAAATGCGATAGAGTTTGACGATGATTTATGATGCGCCCTCAGTTGATCACAGCATGGTTCACACCCCACCCCATCAATTGATTGTGACCACCCCAAAACAGCCTGCTATAGATGTAATGACATTTGCTCAAAAGTTAACACGTAGAGCATCTTATCGTAGCTCATCACAATGTGCGCGGTTTGTTCGCATCGCACTACAAGCAGCTGGCGCCAATATTGTGAATCATCCTGTTGCCGCATCTGATTGGGGAAGAACCTTACAAGATATCGGATATAAAAAGATTAGCCCTGCTTTTGACAATCCACAAAAGGGTGATATTTACATCATTCACCGTACTGCCAAACACCGCTATGGTCATATTGCAGGCTTCTCTGGTACGCAATGGATCTCTGATTTTAAACAACGTAGTCATGATATTTACAAAGATAAAAACGTGACGTATAGCTACTACCGCTTAAGTTCAAATTATATCTAATCAAACCTCAGGGCTGTGATCATCAGCCCTTCTTTGTATCTAACTTTTTCAGAACTTCTGCCACTGCAACCATCGCAAAGCTTGATGTCACCACCACGGCTGATCCATAGCCACCACAGCGCAAGCCAGCACTTGGATTAAATGCAGTATCTTCCGATGTCGAACAAGCTTCTGTATTTGAAAATGGGTTGTCGATTGAATACACGCACGTAATCCCAAACTTTTCTTTAGGCTTCTTGCAGATACCTTTAGAGCGCAATTGAGCGCGTAACTTCGCCAACATCGGGTCTTGTTCTGTCTTTGATAGATCTGCAACTCGTATTTTGAGAGGATCGAGCTTACCACCCGCCCCGCCCGACACAATTAACGGGATCTTGTTAAAACGACAATGCAGCATCAATGCGAGTTTGGCTTTGACATCATCGATACAGTCTAAAATGATATCGGGAGTAGGATTTAAAATCTCTTTGACATTTTCAGGTGTTAAATAGTCATCAATTATATTCACTGTCATGCGTGGATTGATCTGACGACACCGCTCTGCCATCACTTCGATTTTTTCTTGTCCCAAAGTGGATGTCATCGCTGGAAGCTGACGATTAATATTCGATGCGGCAACCACATCCATATCGACAATCGTTAACTCACCGATCCCTGTACGCGCCAACGCTTCTACTGCCCAACTCCCAACACCACCAACACCGATCACCATCACATGACTGTTTTCATAATGGCTAAATGAACTTTCTCCATAAATTTTTGCCACACCAGCAAAACGGCGGTCATATTCATCATTTACAGGCAAATCAGTCATAACAGTGGTGGTCTATATCTTTTAATCAAAGCACTATTTTAACTCGTTTAATATCTTTTGGGTTAGGTAGATGAGACTTTGATTGCAGATCGATGACGTCCACTTAATATCATCAAAATTATAAAAATAACAACACTGATCGATAAGGCCAACAAATTGGCATTCATCCAACCCAACTTAGTCAGAATTGGTGCAGGGAGGAAAGCACCGAGTGTCGCAAATAAGGCAATCGTGGTTTCATTCATGCCTTGTACACGATGCTTTTGCTGATCATTTAAACCAGCCAAGAGCGTAGAGGCACCTGAATACGCAAAGTTCCAGCCTACACCCAGAATAATCAGTGCAATATTGATATAAATTCCTTCTTGTCCAAATATTGGAATCAAAGAAGACAGCATCAACAAAATAAAACCAATATAAATTGTGCGATGTGTTCCCCAACGCTGAATCAGCTTAGATACAAAGAATGAAGGAACAAACATGGCCAAAACATGTAGCTGAATAGAAATCGAAGCATAATGAAATGAATGGTGTTCCTTTAAATGCAAGGAAGACATTATCATCATGACATTCATAACATAGTATGCAAATGCCCCACTGATCACAGCCACGACAATCATATTAATGGGCAATTTAGCTCGTTGTAGCGACTGGGTCACAACTTGCTGTGCTTGCAGTAATTTAAATTTTTGGTTCCAAATATAAAGAATTGGTGACAACAACAATGCCAACACACTGAAAATTAAGTAAATCGCAGTAAAATCAGGTAGACCTTGCACCTGTTGAAATTGGATCGCCAAAACAGGTGCAATAATCGCAGCGACGACGCCACCAGAAATAACCATCGCTGTGGCTTTGGGGATTAAATCAGAATCGAGACGATCCGAGGCAGCAAAACGATAAAAGTTAGCCGTAGAAATGAATAAGCCTAGCGAAAAATGACTAAGACACAATAAATAAAACTGTTCACTTTGTAAGGCGAGATAGCCAAACACACCTGCTAAAAAAAGACAAATGCATCCAAACTGAAATACTAAATGTCGCCCCAACTTTTTCATTAAAAATGAAAAGATAAACGTCGTCAGTAACATGGCCAAGAATTGCAAACCATAAGGTACTGTCGCCAAAGTCTGAGTAGGTGCGAGCTTTAATCCAACAATCGCTGAAACCGTGACCGACAATACCGCTGCAATTAAATTAAATGCTTGAGCAACCAATAAATAATAAACATATCGCGGCAGCTGATTCAAAACCATGATTCCTAGAGATTAACCGTTATCACATTAACGCTGAAAAGCTAAAATTCAAATAAAAAAGATGAAAGACAAGCTTTCATCTTTTAAAAAACAACTCTTTTGGCTTTATGCCGCGATTAGATTCCGCAACACATAATGCAAAATACCACCAGCTTTGAAATATTCCACTTCATTTAAAGTATCGATACGGCACAAGACCTTAAATTGATCTTGCTGACCATCTTCACGAAGCACACTCACATCCAACGTTTGATGCGGTTGAATATCATCCGATAAACCGTGGATAGAGAGAACTTCTCGGCCTGTTAAATTTAAAGACTGACGCGATTGCTCATCGATAAATTGCAAAGGTAAAACCCCCATCCCGACTAGATTCGAACGATGAATTCGCTCAAAGCTTTCGGCAATCACGGCTTTGACACCGAGTAAATTTGTTCCTTTAGCAGCCCAGTCACGCGAAGAACCTGTGCCATATTCTTTTCCAGCGACAATTACTAAAGGCGTTTTTTGCTGCTGATAACGCATCGATGCATCGTAAATCGAAAGTTTGTCACCACTCGGAATATGAATGGTATTGCCACCTTCTTCGCCACCTAACATTTCATTCTTAATTCGAATATTGGCAAATGTGCCTCGCATCATCACTTCATGATTACCACGACGCGAACCATATGAGTTGAAATCTTTTGGATCTACACCTTGCTCCTGCAAATAACGTCCCGCTGGACTATCCTTCTTAATATTTCCCGCTGGAGAAATATGGTCAGTCGTCACAGAATCACCTAACACCGCTAAAATACGTGCCTGTTCGATATTCTCAATTGATCTTGGTGGTTGATCAATTTCATCAAAGAATGGCGGATGACGAATGTAGGTTGAATCATCTTGCCACGTATAAGTCTGACTTTGTGGGATTTGAATCGCCTGCCATGTTTCATCACCATCAAAAACAGCCGCATATTCCTTATGGAACATTTCTGTATTTACTTTTTGCAGCATCTGATCAATCTCAGCCTGCGTCGGCCAAATGTCTTTCAGATAAATATCCTGTCCATCTTTCCCTTGTCCAATCGGTTGAGAGGTTAAATCCGTACGAATATTTCCCGCTAAACCATAAGCAACAACCAAAGGCGGTGATGCCAACCAATTGGTTTTCACCAGTGGATGAACACGCCCTTCAAAATTACGATTGCCTGACAGTACAGAAGCGACATTTAAGTCATGACATTGAATTGCTTCTTCAACTGGATCAGGTAAAGGTCCAGAATTTCCGATACAAGTGGTACAACCATAGCCGACAAGGTTATAACCCAATTGATCTAAATAGGGAGTCAAACCTGCTGCAGCAAGATAATCTGTTACGACTTTTGAGCCTGGTGCAAGTGAACTTTTCACCCAAGGTTTTCGCTGTAGACCTTTTTCAATTGCTTTCTTAGCCAATAAACCTGCGGCTAACATCACACTCGGATTTGAAGTATTGGTACATGACGTAATGGCTGAAATCACCACATCACCATGATTCAAAGGATAGATTTGTCCATCAATCGTACATGCAGGGCTTTCGTGAGGCAAATTAGCCTGCTTAGCCGCAACCGCTGTGCCACCTCCGCCTTCATTTTCCAATTGTTCTTTCATTTCATCGACAGGCTTTAGTGTTAGTTCCATCAATGTATTGAAAGTCTTTGCTACATCCGCTAGTAGCACACGATCTTGTGGACGTTTTGGACCAGCTAAACTGGCTTGAACCGTACTCATATCCAAACTTAATGTATCGGTAAATACGGGTTCATCTCCTGTATTTCGCCATAAACCTTGGGCTTTACTATAGGCCTCCACCAAATCAATTCGTTGTTGTTGACGGCCCGTCAATGCCAAATAGGACAATGTGACTTCATCGATAGGAAAAAAACCACAGGTTGCACCATACTCAGGTGCCATATTGGCAATCGTCGCGCGATCAGCCAACGGCAAATCAGCTAAACCATCACCATAGAACTCAACGAACTTACCGACCACACCCTTTTGGCGAAGCATCTGTGTAATCGTTAAGACCAGATCTGTCGCAGTAATCCCTTCATTTAGTCTGCCCGTTAATTTGAAACCAACGACTTCAGGGATCAGCATCGATACAGGCTGTCCTAGCATTGCAGCTTCCGCTTCAATCCCACCTACCCCCCAACCCAAAACACCTAAGCCATTGATCATCGTGGTATGCGAGTCAGTACCCACTAAGGTATCTGGAAATGCAAATGTTTGCCCTTCATCCTCACCTAACCAGACGGCTTGAGCAAGATACTCCAAATTGACTTGGTGACAAATGCCTGTACCGGGTGGCACAACACTAAAATTATCAAAAGCAGATTGCCCCCAACGCAAAAATTGATAACGCTCGCCATTGCGCTCCATCTCAATTCTCACGTTCACATCAAATGCATTTTGATTGGCAAAGTGATCGACCATCACCGAGTGGTCAATCACCAAATCAACAGGTGACAATGGATTGATTCTGTTTGGATCTCCACCTGCCTTTGCCATCGCAGCGCGCATTGCCGCCAAATCAACGACAGCCGGTACTCCTGTAAAATCTTGCATCAGGACACGTGCCGGGCGATATTGAATTTCTTGATCAGAGCGTTTGTCTTTTTGCCAATCAACTAAGGCTTGAATATCCTCAACTTTTACACTTTTTTGATCTTCAAAGCGCAATAAATTTTCCAATAAAACTTTTAAAGACTTGGGTAACTTATCAATATTACCGAGTTGCTCAGCTGCTCGAGCTAAGCTATAGATTTGATAGGATTTAGAACCGACTGTTAGTGTTTGTAATGCATTGAAACTATTAATTTTGCTATATCTGGCCATAAGGTTACCCTCCCAGTATTGGCGCTTTGTTTATTATGAAGTGCTTTATTTAATGTACCCTTGTTTGGGAAACAATGTGTTCCCTTTTAGTATCTTATTCAAGCTGAGATTATGTTCTTATTATTCTAAAATTTTATATTCAAAGTGCTCAAAGAGTTTTGCCATATTTGTTGGGCAAGTACTTCTTGTGATTGTTCAAGCATTGCAGCCAAATACTCTAGAACATAAGGTAAATTAACAGGGGTATTACGTGTGCGGTGTTCGGTCGATGTTTGACAGCATAATGGTGTCATATCAGGACAATCCGTTTCAATCACCAGATGTTCAATGCCAATTGCTTGTACCACTTGATGTAATTTCTTGGCGTTTGGATTGGTGATTTGTCCTGTGATCCCAATTTTAAATCCGAGTTTTACCAATGCCTTCGCTTCTTCAATCCCACCACTAAAGGCATGTGCAATCCCACCCAATTTAAATTTCTGTGCTTTTAATATCGCAATACTTTCTGCGTGTGCTTTGCGAATATGCAATAACACAGGCTTATTATATTGGTTGGCCAGTTCAAGCTGGGCGTTAAAATAATATTGTTGTTTGGCAAATAATTCAGGCTGCTTGTGCTGTTTTAAAAAAGTATCGAGACCAATCTCTCCCACAGCAACACAATCATGTTGCTGTAATATCCGCTCAAGCTGTTGTAGATGAGCCTCATGATGTTGCTGAATATAAAAAGGATGTAAACCGGGTGCAAGATAAGATTTGGGAACATTGTCCCAACCTTGTAATTGTTGATGGGTTTGAATCAATGTACCAAAGCGGGACTCAATAAAACCAATTAAAATCAGCGCTTCCACGCCGACCTGTTTTGCCTGCACCGCCAACTGTTGCCGATCTTGATCAAAATCGGCAACATCGAAATGGGTATGGGTATCAAATAGCTGCATATTGAGTTACCTATCCCTTCTATTATTTTGCAATCTACCGACCTTCAAGTTTCATAGGAAGTTAGGAAGATGTCACAGGTGTCGAAGCTGCTGGCGCATCCACTTTCGGTAAGTACTCAGGTTTTATTACACCTTGCAGTTGATCATAAGGAATAACCAGACGCGGCAAACCGACTGCATAAGGACCTATTTCGTATTCACCATATTGTAAAATTAATCCTTGTTCTCCAAACAAGAAATTCTCCGTCATTTGAAATGGCCATGCTTGCTCATATTCCTCAGGATTATTGGCAAGTTTAGTATCCACAATCCATGTTTTAAATGCATCATGGGTCAGCTTTTTCAACACAGCTTGCTGTTTAGGTAACAATAAATCTTTTAACTGAACCTGCTTTTGCTGGACTAAATCAAAATTAAAATATTGTTGTGCAGTGGAGCCATGCGCTCCCCCCATATAACTACTACTATTTAAAACAATCGTTGCCAAGCTACCTTCTGTTTGTAAGATTTTAGGCTTTACCATCAAACTAATCTGATGACTAACGCTCAAGGCTTTTAACTCTTCGTCTACTTTAATAAAAGCATTGGCATACTGCTGAACTTGAGGTCCTATTTTTTGTTCTTGTTCGGCTGCTTGCACAGTAGAAACCGCTGTATCAGTGTCAACAACATCCAGCATTTTGCTTAATTGATCTAAAATTTGCTGATCTAAGAATTGATCAATAAATGGAAAATTACTCTGCAAGCGCTCTACCACAAATTCAGGACAAGCATTCCCCTTACATTCTGGCAAAGTTAGCTCAACTTTCACTGTTTCACCACGTAGAGTTGTTTCTGTTTGCTGCTCTACAACAGGATCTTTGGTTTGTTCCTGTGATTCTTTCGGTTCTGATTTTGGTTGGCAAGCAGCAAGTAAAATTGCACAGGCAAGAACGCTATATTTATAAAATGTTTTCATCTGGAACCTATAAGCATTGTTATGACACAAGATTTTTTAAATGCTATCGAACTTCATTTGAAACTACTAGGCATACATGCAATTTCTATACGTAGCCGCCCAAAATTTAAAACATTTTTTGGTAGATTTCAGGTTGTAGCATTTGTTTCGTTTGTTCAGTCGTAAAGTAAATATCCAGTTGTGGTGCATCTTTACTAATCTCATTGGCACGATAATGAATACCAATCCCTTCACCATCAAAAAACCAATCTGCTTGTCCCCAATATAAAGTTTTCGGAAGCTGTTTATTGACCTCGGCAGACTGTTGTTCACGCCATGTTTGATAATGTGCCTGAATTAGATTATGCATCGCCGTTTGTTGATTCTTTTGAATCACATCCAATACCGTTAAAGATTTTAGCAGCTTCCGATCAGCAACAAAAAAATAGTAACGATCCTTGATCGAAACATCTTCTTGTTTACTATCTACCCCAATCTGCAACAATACATATTGGTTGCGTTGTGAGGCAATACGAGTGCTCATCTGTAACTCATAGGCTTTATTTTGTGAATATTTATCCTGCCACTCATCAGACTTTTTCACATATGCATTGATCGCTTGTTGCAAGCTCATATTTTGCTTTAATTCGATTTGATGCTGAATCACATTTGACTGTTGCTGCTCAATCCATGAATTAAGCCAATGATCTTGAGTATTGACCGTTTGAATCGCAATATCGATACAGTTTTTCTTCTCACAAAAAGGTAAAGCATACTTCGCTTTTGCTTCTTGGATATTTAAATAAGGCAATACCTCGGCTTTTTCTATTTTAGATGTCTGCTGTATTGTGGAATCTGCCTCGCTTTTATCAGGACGATCACATGCGGTTAAAGCCATTATTCCCATCATTAAACTGATCGTAGCAAGTGGTTTTAAAATATTCATGATTACTCATCCCTTTATTTTTAGCATCTTCAATTAAAAACAGCTTCTAATCATAGAAGCTGTTTTTATATTTTTAATGTTCTCGTGTATTACGGAACTCGATATCAGGCCAACGCTCTTGCATTAACTGTAAATTAACACGACTCGGCGCAAGATAAGTTAAATGACCACCACCATCAACTGACAATTGATCATGTGCTTTTTTCTTAAATTCATTAAGGATCTTTTCATCGTCACAATGAATCCAACGCACCGTATGAACATTCACAGGCTCATAAATACAGTCCACTTTATATTCTTCTTTTAAGCGATAGGCGACCACATCAAACTGTAACACACCGACAGCGCCCACTATCAGATCATTATTGATTTGCGGCATAAACACCTGAGTTGCACCTTCTTCAGATAACTCTTTTAAACCTTTTTGCAATTGCTTAGATTTCAAAGGATCTTTTAGACGGACACGGCGGAACATTTCTGGTGCAAAGTGTGGAATACCTGTGAAATGTAATTTTTCACCACTGGTAAAAGTATCGCCAATCTGGATGGTACCGTGGTTATGTAAACCAATAATATCGCCCGGCCAAGCTTCTTCTAGATGCTCACGCTCACCTGCGAGGAAAGTTAATGCATCACTAATACGTACATCTTTACCAAGACGCACATGATTCATTTTCAAGCCTTTCTCATATTTACCAGAGCAAATACGCATAAAGGCGATACGGTCACGGTGTTTCGGATCCATGTTTGCTTGAATCTTAAAGACAAAGCCTGAGAATCCTTCTTCGTTTGCATCGACTGTGCGCTCTTGAGTCGGATGTGCTTTAGGTTCTGGTGCCCAATTGATAAAGGCATCCAATACATGATCAACCGCAAAGTTACCTAGTGCTGTACCAAATAGAACTGGTGTTTGTTTACCTTGTAAGAATAACTCACGATCAAGTGGCTCGTTTGCCATTTGAACTAACTCAAGTGACTCTTCAAAAGATGCCCAAGCCAACTCTCCAACTTTCTCACGAATATCCGCATGATCATAACCATCACGAACTTCAATATCCGTAATGGTTGAACCGAAACCAGCTTTATATACATAAAATTTGTTGTCAATCAGGTTGTACACACCTGCAAAATCACGCCCCATACCTAAAGGCCATGTGATCGGTACACAACGAATATTGAGAACATTCTCGATTTCATCAAGTAATTCCAATGGCTCGCGAATTTCACGGTCCATCTTGTTCACAAATGAGATAATCGGTGTGTCACGCATACGACACACTTCCATCAATTTAATGGTTCTTTCTTCGACACCTTTTGCACCATCGATCACCATCAATGCAGAGTCAACCGCAGTCAAGGTACGATAGGTATCTTCCGAGAAGTCTTCATGTCCCGGTGTATCCAATAAGTTGATGGTGTGCTTTTTATAAGGGAATTGCATGACCGACGTGGTAATAGAAATTCCACGTTCTTTTTCCATTTCCATCCAGTCCGAGGTCGCAGCACGATCAGATTTACGGCTTTTTACCATACCCGCAACCTGAATTGCTTTCCCCCATAACAACAGTTTTTCTGTCATCGTTGTCTTACCCGCATCGGGGTGGGAAATGATCGCAAATGTACGTCGTTGGGCAACCTGTGCTGCCAATTCGTCTTTAAAACTCATGAGAAAAATCTTCAATATATACGCAGTTCAGTACATATCATTTTCTAATATGAACTAACTGAAAAAGTGAGAATTCGAAATTGGCGCAATTGTAGCAGATTTCAATGTTTATTGATCTAGGCTTTCTTTACCTTAGATATTGCGTCTCAATTTTTTAGATTTAGTATTGATGATTGAATTTAATCATCAATACACATATATCAACGCATCAGTAAACAACGGTTGAAAAGCCATCTCGGTGATGACCGTTCAATACTAAACCGTCTTAATGTTATCTCACAAACCAAAGCCAGCGAAGATAGGTGGCTCAGCATCGTCCTCATCTAAATCAAAACCACCAAAAATTGGGGGTGGATTGTCGGTATTCGTAGGTGGATTATTGTTAGAACCAGAGTTATTACCATTACCAGTATTTGATGAAGGAGGCGCGCCATCTTTTGTAGAAGGATATTCATCTAATAATAAAATGGTGCTTAAAGGGTCACATTGAGTCCTTTCCTTTATACTTTCATTATCATACATACTACCTTGCGTCTCTGCGTAGAATTTTTTTGAATATTGTGCCTGATAGTTTGCCGTCCAATTTTGTAAAATATTCGGCAAATTAAATGTGTAGAAATATGTTCGCGATTCATCTGGCTGATACACATTTACGGTTTCATCATTTAAACAATAATCTGTTTGCGTTATTTTTGCAGTTTTAGTACCTGTAAGCTGGAAAGCGGCTTTACAGCTATTGATATATTCATAAATTGGAGATGAAGTTGTATTTTTGACTATTACTTGAAGCTTAAATCTTGTCGGGCTTGAATCCTTCATACCATATAGATCTACCCGATCTCCCATTATCATTGGAGTATGAGGGAAATAATGGCGAACAAACTGTATTTTACGTTCTATTCCATTACAGTTTTGAGTAATCGGATTTGGATAGGCAACCGCATACAACAGACCATCTTCTTCCATACGATCTGGCTTAACATCAGGTTGAGGCTTAGGCACTGGGCTTTCAGTTCCTACAGACAACCCTCCTGTCCCTGTCCCCCCTAAACTGACACCAACATTAAAATTGCCATTTTCATCTTTACAACCTGTAAAAAAGAATGCCCCCAATAAAACTAAAGAAAGTTTATATTGCGTAGATTTCATGCATATTGCCCCGATAAGCATTTTATAGATGTTTTACAGATGACATCCTATCAACTGTTTTTTTGTTTATCCCTTCACATTTTAACAGATAATCGAATTAATCCTGTGATTAAGATATACCATTTTTCTTGGCAATAACCGTGCTTCACCAGTAAAAAAAGGGTGCTCCCATGCTGAAGAAGAGCAACCCAAAAGGAGCTTCAATAAAAGAGAATTTGAGCAAATATATAGCCAATCTACACCACTCAAATTCTCATATTTTTAATCTTCATTTAGATCATGACTGATCTAAAATGAGTAACTCAGACCAACACGCCCACCAACCTCATTGCCGCCAGCGAAACCAACAGCACCACTCAAAGATACTCGATTGGAAATAAATGAAGTTACAACCCCCACAGAGCCAGCAGTTTCACCCTCGAAATGACCTACACCAGCAAACAACGCTACTTGACCAGAACGAATGTTTGGAACCGCTTGTTGGGCTGCCAGTGCAATAGCGACACCACGGTAGGCAGTTTTCTCGATATCATCCAAACGGCGACTCGCATGATCAATACGACCGTCTAGACGGGCAACTTCTGCAGTACGCTCTGCTGCTTCGGCATTAATACGACCATCCAAACGATTTACCTGTTTAATGCGCTCTGCTCTTTGTTCCGCATCGCCTGCGATACGAGCTTGCGCCTCAGTATTAATCGCTGCTGTACGCGCCGCAGCTTCTGCTGCATCACCCGCAATACGAGCTTCAGCTAAAGCCTCATCTCCTGCAATACGTGCTGCCTTTTCCGCTGCATCTGCAGCAGCGCGGATTTGAGCTTCATTATCAACTGCGGCAATACGTGCTGCTGTCTGAGCCGCATCTGCATCTGCACGGATTTGAGCTTCGTTATCAAGCGCAGCTTGCAAATCAGTATCTGCCGCAATACGCTGATTTTTTTCTACGGCAAGATGATCATCTGCATGTGCAATTAGCTCAGCTCCAGAAGTTAAACTCGCTATTGCATTATTCAATTGTGAAACATTGATTGCATCGTGGTCATTTATACCATCAGCCACCTGACTGATCGTACGAACGGCTCCAGTGAAAAAACCACCAAAACTCACCGTGTTCTCAGTACTACCACCCCCACCATTGTGAGTATCAGCATTATAGCCAATCGCCACAGAATTCTTATCATCTGCCCATGGCTGCCCCGGCTTCGTTGGATCATTTGAACCGATTACAATCGTATTTTCTGCACTACCTGTTGTTTTGTGCCCAATATGAATTGCATTTAATCCACCGCCATGTGCATCGTGACCGATGTTTAATGCATTTTTACCGCCTGTTTCTGCATTAAAACCTAAAACCGTTGCATTTTCTGCATTTGCCCATGTTTCGCTACCAATCGCAGTTGCACCATCGCCACCCGTCCAAGCCACGTGCCCCAAAGAGCTAGCTTGGCTGCCATTAACAAGACTACCACGACCAACTGCCGTTGCATTATCACCATTAACTGTTTGGCTATTCCCTACAGCTATACTATCTGTACCTCCTGCTGCAACTGTGGCACCAAGTGCAATACTATTATCCCCGTTGGCATTCGCGATACGTCCTACAGCAACAGAGGAATCACCATTGGCATTATTTGCTGAACCAGCAGAAAAGCTATCATTCCCCATTGCATTGCTGTTATAACCGATGCCAATACTAGTTTGACTGACATCAATTGCTTGACCAAGAATAATACCCGTTGCAGAAGGATCAACATTAGCAAAATTTGTTTCTCCTCCCATCGCATTACTAAAACCTGTACCTGTACCAGCTGGACCTTCCCAAACTGGTGCTGCATAAGTATGACTTGCAAGCAAGGCAACTGTTATTATTGATAATTGAAAAGTTTTTTTCATTACATCATCCTTTTATTATGACTAAATCAAACCCAGTGTTAATAACCAAGTACGACTTAGTTCCCTCCGATGACATAAGCGACGCCCGCACGACCACCAAACTTGCCGCCCTCAGCAACACCGACCGCACCACTTCCAGAGAAACGATCACTGAATGATGTCACCACACCAAATGCACCTGCAGCTTCACCTTCGTAATAGCCCATGCCGCCAAAGACTGCGACTTGTCCTGGTTGAATGCTTGGAATCGCTTGTTGAGCTGCTAAAGAAATAGCAATACCTCGATTTGCAGTCGTTTCAACTTGATCCAAACGACGATTCAATTGGTCAACACGACCATCTAGGCGCTTTACTTCTGATTTGCGTGTTGCAGTTTCTGCATCAATACGACCATCTAAACGATTAACCTCTACAGTTCGTGCAGCTGCTTCTGCCTCATCGCCTGCAATACGTGCGGCTTTCTCGGTATTAATTGCGGCAATACGTGCAGCCTTTTCAGCTTCATCACCTGCAATACGTGCGGCTGTTTCAGCAGCATCACCTGCGATACGTGCAGCTGTTTCAGCAGCATCCGCATCTGCACGGATTTGAGCTTCATTATTAATAGCTGCTGTTCGTGCTGCTGTTTCCGCGGCATCTGCATCTGCACGGATTTGCGCTTCATTATCAATTTTGGCTTGTAAGTCAGCATCTCCTGCGATGCGTTCCGCTTTTTCCTGAGCAATTTTATCGTTAATTGCATCTAAATCAGCTTGGCTTGGTGCTGTATCAATATCAGCAAGTGCCGCATTTAACTGTCCAAGATTTACCGCATCATGATTGTTAATACCATCTGCAACATAAACCACACGACGATCACCCATAGCGACAGTGTTATCTTCATCCGCAACAGTATTTGCCCCAATTGCAACTGAGTTCGCACCTGTTACTTTGGCACCAGCACCAATTGCAACCCCACCCTCAGAACTTGCTTCTGCACCACTACCAATAGCAATCGAATTTTCCCCACTTGCAACTGCGTTACTGCCTGTTGCAATGGCATTATCTGCTGTTGCTTTTGCACCAAAGCCAAGGCTTGTTGCATACTCGCCCGTTGCTTCTGATGTAGAACCAATCGCTGTTGCACCTGTACCATCAACCGTAACGGAGTCACCAAATGCACTGGCATATTGACCTTTCACATCACTATTTCCACCCACCGCTGTAGATTGACTATCATGAATCGTAATATTATTACCTACAGCCGTACCGCCAGCACCTGTGACCTCATTATTACTCCCCACAGCAACGGCATACTGATCATGGGTCGTATTATTATTCCCGATAACCGCAGAACCAAAGCCATCTACAGTATTACCAGCCCCTCCCACAAAGCCTTCCCCACCAGTTACGGTGTTGTCTGTACCAACTACCGTAGTATTCGCAGCAGCATTATTCGTACCAACAACAGTCGTGTCTGGTCCTGTCGCTGTATTATCTGTACCGATATTTGTTACAGCCGCATAAGCATTCACAGTCAATAAAGCGGTTGCCATCACCGACAATTGAAAAGTTTTTTTCATCACGTAGTCCTTTGTAAAACTAATTAATTATTGATAAATATCGATTTTATTAATCTAAACTCGAGGTTATACAGTCTGTGGCATGAGTCATTAAAATCAATATTTAATGTGTATTTTGCACATATTTAAAAAACTAACATATAGTTTTCTCTGGTGCAATAGTGAGATCCATTACACAAAATATTTAAAATTAAAAATAAAATCTTGATTTAAAATAAATTAATTAAATAACAAACATAATAGATTTGTACGATATGAAATAAAATTTAAAAAAATATGTTCAATATGTACATTATTTATATTTGATGCTACATTTTGCTAAAAATTTGGAGCAAACCAGTTGGCAAAAGCAGGACAGATCGTCATTTCATCGAAGCTTAAATCGAATGTTGACTGGTTCAACTTATCTGTACTACCACAGGAATTATAAGTAACTTCTATGCGAGCGTATTCGTTGGATCTGCGAAAAAAAGTCATGGCAGCATATCGCCAGACAAACCATAAATCGAATGTTTGCAAACAATTTAATATTGCAAGATCTACTTTAGACAATTGGATTTTACTGGAGAAAACAACACAAAATTTAATTCCCATCCCCGCTGTTAGGAATGGACGAGCATTTACCATCAAAAACTTAGAAAGCTTTAAGGCGTTTGTTGAAACAACACCTTTTACACAAATTAGCGACTTGCTTGAGCCATTTGAAGAAAAATTTGGTTATCGAATATCGTATTCAATATTATGGAGGGGCTTAGAAAAAATTGGGAAAGTCAAGAAACAGAGAAAATAATCACTTATTCATCATATTGATATACACCAAGCCTAAATCGTTTTTTTGCTTCTGGATCATTTTCATCAAGCTTGCAATAATCTATAGCTGCAGAAATGATTGCTTTAGACATTAAATTCCAGAGGTCAACACTTAACTGATTAAGCTTTTCAACAGATTCTTGACTCAACTCATCTGCAAATATCGCTTGCTCTAAAAAATTGCTATTTTTAGTCAAGTTGCTTATTCCAGCTGATAAATGATCAGAAATATTTTGCGTAAATAACTGTTTACTTTCATCTGCTTGAGGATCTGGTGTAAAGCTTGAGTTTTGCAAAACGATATTATCTTCTTCCTCAATCACAATCCCTAATCGCTTTAATTCTAATAAAATAGATTTAGGATGTTTTTCTGAAGAAACCTGTTTAACTAAGTTTTCAAAACTATACTGATCACCCTGAAAAGGAATCTGTTGCGGTAGTTTTTGATTAATCCACATCCCAATTACACGTGCAGGAACACTAATCGGTAGCTGTAAGTCAAATTGATTTACCAGTTGATACTCACCATAGGATTGACAAAAGCTTCTAACATCACGGCGGTTTAGTCCCGATAACAAACTAATCGCAGAATCTGTTTTCTTCTGTTTAATGGCATCTAATTCTTTTATTGCTTCGTTATAAAACAATGCTTTCAATGCAGTTGAAAACTCATTATAGCCAATACCCGATTTGATGAGCCAATGTATTAGTTGAGGCATAATACTGACAACATGCTCTAAAGTCGTTTCAGTATCATGAGACAACATTGTGTCCTCAGAAACGACCAAAGTTGACGTGTCTTTACTCATTCCAACTCCACATTCGGTCCAGTATCAATAGCAAATAGAATCATCGTTATTCTAACTGAATTCAACCCTTATAAGGATTATGATTGTAGTCTTTTTTTTCAAAAAAGCCGATGAAGTTGACCCAAAAGTAAATTAAAAACATGAAAATATATTAAAATTCAATATTGTATGAAATTAATCTAATTTTATCTTTACTCAAACAACCACTATTTGTAAATCTAAATATCCATTCGATGTCTAATCATGCTTTGCAAGTATTTTCAAAATCCATCTTATATCGGAGTTTCATTTAAACTCTTATTAGCATAATCATTGCAAAGATAGTTTTTCCAAATATCAGTATTCAATATGCATTCAATAATTAAATCCCTCAGAATATTTAGTTTTTTAATATGAGATTTACATCAAATTTTTACATCT
>NZ_GG665961.1:0-45168 GCF_000156555.1 Acinetobacter sp. ATCC 27244 | reverse complement strand
CCCATCTCAATTATAGCTTGACACTTTCATCACCATTTATTAAAATGTGCAAAATAGACATTTTTAATAAAAAACATATCACGCTTCACACACACATAGAAATCGAATAGGTGTAATCATGAAAAAAGAGCTTATTTTGGGTGTTTCTTTCATATCGTTCTTATCCTTCTTCACGATCTTATTAATTATTATTGAGTGATTTATTAAGATAAATAACGATATCTATTTACCAAACCACCGTCTTTTCAATAACGCCCAATACACTAGATTAGACTAGGTATTATTCTTTACTCGAAGAACATTCAGTCAAAATCGTAACTTTAGCTTCTTTCATGATTTAGCTACTATTAAGTAAATATCGATACTTAAATTCAATAACGATCTCATCTGAGCAAGAGTAAAAAATATGTCACAACAAGATTATGAAAATGGACTTAAAGTACGTACTGAAGTGATGGGTGAATCATTCGTAAAACGTGCACAAGACAATACCGTACCTTTCACTGAACCTTTACAGAGCTGGATTAATGAACATGCTTGGGGGTCAACTTGGCAACGTGAAGGGGTTTTACCACGTAAATACCGCTCTTTGGTAACGATTGCTTTTTTAACTGCACTAAAAAGCCCAACGGAACTTAAAGGTCATATTCGTGGTGCATTGAATAACGGCGCCAGTGTTGAAGAAATTCAGGAAGTTTTATTGCATAGCCTACCTTATTGCGGTGCACCAGCAACACAAGAAGCATTTCGCGCTGCACTTGAAGTGATCAATGAATATCAGCCAGAATCTACGCATAAATAGTTTTAAATGCGAACTAAATCTCTTCCAATATCAATCAAATAAAAACTTCAATTCATTAATACACATTTTGCCATCTTCTTTACTTGATTGAGTGACTAAGATGGCATAGATGATGAATGAGATCTTTTGAATTAAGTTTGAAGATAATGGAGTATTCAGTTGAGTAAAAAAATACAATCCAATCGTGATGGCATACAATTTCCGATACCATCAGGAAGAAAAGTACCCAGTACAACTCAAACCGCAAAACAAATCCTTAAATCAGCACTACAAAGTGTTGATTCACCTTATGCCTCTAAACTCATTGCCGAAAAAAACTGGAGAAAAAATTACCCTGTTTATTTTCAAGAATTGGTTAAAGCAGGTATCGAATCAGTCGATCATCCTATACGAATTGCACAAAGTGGACTGGAAGCGGCCAAAGCCTCATTTAATTTTAATCGTGCAGAACAAAATGATGCTTTAAGTCATGCCATGGCAAATATTAAAGATCAACCATTTGAACGTTTTATTTTAAAAGGAACAGGCAGTTCAACCATTGAACCGTGGTTTATTCCTTATCATGGCAAAAAATTACAAGGCGAAGCGCTATTACAGCAAATTGATCTTTGGGAACAACAACAGGTCATCGAACCTAGTCATGCCAAGGCACTCCGCTTACTCAATCAACATCCTGAATGGTTTGATTTATCAAAACGCACTATGGTGTTATTCGGTGCAGGCTCAGAAGCAGGTCCTTTAAGTTGGCTGGCAAAATGGCGTGCCAATATTGTTGCAATTGATTTACCAAACCCTGCGATTTGGGAAAAAATTACCAAAGTGATTGAAACAGGAAATGCGACTTTAATTGCACCTCAGATCTCTACAACAAAAGATGGACAGCAGCTTGGTGCCAATTTACTGACTCAAACACCTGAGATTGCCAATTGGTTAAACACCTTTTCCGAGACTTTAGATTTGGCAGGTATCGCATATCTAGATGGGGAAAAACATGTCCGTGTTTCGATTGCGATGATCAGTATCATGGAACAAGTCAGTCAACACAAACCAGATAGTAGTATCATGTTTATGCTGACGCCGACCGATATCTATGCCATTCCAAAAGCAGTCGTACATTCTATACAGAATAAAATTAAACAGCGCCCAATCGTAGAAAAACTGCTCACTAAATCCATTCACAATATTTCTCTTAGCAACTTTTTCAAACCCAATTTGAAACAGTTAATTCAATCAGATAATGGTCAACAATATGGCATTTCCGACTGCATGGTGATTGAGCAAGGTCCAAACTATGCACTCGCAAAACGTTTGCAACAGTGGTTTGCGATTTCTGCACGTGCGCGTGGTCAAAAAACCGTAATCAATATTGCCCCATCAACAACCACTCATTCTGTTGTGAAAAATCCAATTTTAAAAGCAGCTTTTTCAGGTGCAGATTTATTTAAAGTTGAAACATTTAGCCCCGAAACCACCAATGCAATTATGGCTGCACTTTGGGTACATGATTTAAATAATCCAGAAAGTGCGACCAACCCAGAAAAGGTATTGGATCATCCACTTGAACTGATCATGGAAAATGCCAATCATGGCGGATTATGGCATGTCCCTTATTTGGCGAGAACAGCTCTGCCCTTTGCTGCGGCATATGGTTGGGTCAGAGAAAAGCTTTAAGATCGATAAACATGTACATTGATCGTCATGAAAAATTCACTTGTAAATTTGCGTCATCGATTGCTAAAATCCGCGCAATTCATTTTAAGGGGCTTCATTGTGAGTACTTGTTCTAGCGACAGTTGTAGTCGATCTATTTTCGTCTAGTATCCACAAAAAGCTCTTCTCTTAAGACCTTTCCTTGTGGATACAAGGTAAGGTCATCTGTATCTTTCAGACCTCTGTTTTATCTATCCAAGATTTAATGAGATAACAAGCACTCACATTCGCCCTCCAACAATAGGAGTGATGTGTATGTTCAAATTAAAAAGTCAATTACTAAAACTCGTTCTCAGTTTCACTGCACTGTCGATCAGTATGCAGCTCTTTGCAGGGCGACCAATGCATGTAGATGATGCATCAGTCGTCGATGCAAAAAGCTGCCAACTCGAAATGTGGATGCAAAAACATGCCGATGATCGAGAGTACTGGAGTATTCCAGCTTGTAATTTTGGCTCTAACTTCGAACTCGCCTTGGGTATGGGACGCACGGATACAGATCAAGCAGACCCGCAAAATTATGCAGTTCTACAAGCCAAGACATTACTAAAAGCATTAGAAACAAATAGTTGGGGAATAGGCTTGGTCACCGGTAGTCAGTTCAATGTAAATGATTCCACTGATCAGATTTGGTACACCTCTGTTCCAGTCAGCCTATCCATTATGGATGATGCTTTTATAGTGCATGCTAATCTTGGCTGGTCACATGAAAAACAAGATCATCGGAACTTTTTCACTTGGGGAGTGGGTAGTGAAACGCAGGTTGCTCCGCGCCTCGCACTCACGACTGAGTTATATGGCAATGACCGCAAAGAATCATTCGTACAAACAGGTTTTCGTTATATGTTGCGCAAGGATCGTATTCAACTTGATACAAGCTATGGAAAACAATTACAAAGAAGCAAGCAAAGTGATTTCTTCTCACTTGGGCTTGTTTTATATAGTTCAGCCTTGCTTCCATAATTTATAAAATCGCCTTAGGGGCAAATCTTTCGACTATTACCATGAAATGACTAGTAAAAGTAATTTGCCTCTAAAAATTCCATTCCACGGTCAGTGGGACTGTTTTTTATAGTAAAACACTTAAATTGATCATTTTGGAATATAAGTTAAGCAGATGAGTCACTGAGCTAATTTCTTTTTTCTTCTAATATGCGGCTATTCCATCGCAACCTTAGAGTTTTAGGTTCCAATGACTCAATTGCCAAAAGTTAAACGTAATTTGCTTGGTTCTCAAGCTGCACAGAAAATCTTCAGCAGTCGTACAGCTCAACGCACACAACATGTATTTACGAACGCAGCTGATCGTATTTTAAGAGGACATCAACTGGTCTTATCAGGAAAAACACCTTTTGATGTCATTTATCAGCGTGAAATCATTAGTTTACGTCACTATACTGCGCATTCGGATCAATCCCCTAGACATCGTATTCCTCTTGTGATTGTTCCTCCTTTGGCTGCGAACATGTTGATTTATGATCTATTTCCCCATCGTAGTCTAGTTCGTTATTTTCTGGCTCAAGGATTTGATGTCTATCTCATTGACTGGGGGAGCCCGAGTCTACACCAAGCCAAATATAATCTTGGTACTTATGTAAAAACGTTTATGCCTGATTTTATTGAAAAGGTTCGTGAGCATAGCGGTCAGCAACAGCTTTCACTTTATGGTTGGAGTTTAGGTGGTGCACTTTCGCTATGCTACACCGCACTTTTCAAAGACAAAAACATCCAAAATCTACTGATTTTAGCATCCCCAATTAACACGCATAAATCAGGTTATATGGGCAAGTTTTATCAGCGCCTGACCATCCCTGCAAAATGGATTCGCAATAATACCAACTTTCGTATTCGTCAGATTCCAAGTCGCGTCTTTCACATTCATGGCTGGCAAAACACGCTAGGTTTCAAACTTACCGATCCTATCGGAAACGTCAAAAACTACTGGGAACTTTTAAAGAATTTGAATGATCGTCAGTTTGTGATCAACCATGCAACTTCAAGTTCTTTTGTCGATAACATGCTGGCTTATCCTGGTGGTGTCATGCGCGATATCATCATACGCTTCTGGATAGACAATGAGTTATCAACAGGTCGAGTTCAATTTGGAGATCAAGTTGCAAACCTAAAAGATATTGATTGCTCAGTACTGGCAATTGGTGGAGATACAGACATCATCGTCACAGCTGAAGCTGTTCGCCCACTCATGGATTTGATTAGCAGTGAAGATAAACAATTCAAAATCGTAGCTGGCGGGCATATGGGATTGGTATCTGGCAATCAAGCACCTCAAGCCGTTTGGCCAGTGGTCAACCAATGGTTAGCGGAACGGTCTGATTAAAACATCTATGCCATTGAAATTTAGGTTGTTGATTTATATCCAAGCAACAACCTAATCTCATTGATACTTAAGCAAAATGTTGTTGCCGATGCAATACCAAGCCTTCAACATTGACAGGGATCCCTAACAGGTAACCTTGTAATTGATGACAACCTAATTTAGTTAAAATATCTGCTTGCTGTTGAGTCTCTACACCTTCCGCTGTCACGGTTAAACCCAACTTTGTGGCAAGGTGGATGATACTTTCTAAAATTGCTTCTTCTTTTGAGTTTGGCTGCAAATCAATAATAAATCCACGATCAATTTTAAGTTCATCTACAGGCAAATCTTTTAAATATAAAAAACTCGAATACCCTGTTCCAA
This sequence comes from Acinetobacter sp. ATCC 27244, assembly GCF_000156555.1. NCBI lineage: Bacteria > Pseudomonadati > Pseudomonadota > Gammaproteobacteria > Moraxellales > Moraxellaceae > Acinetobacter > Acinetobacter sp. ATCC 27244. Next base: position 39,955 of record NZ_GG665961.1, on the reverse strand, counting down.
AATCATCAATCGCAATACGAATACCGAGTTGTCGTAAGCGTTCCAAAGTGCGAACACTGGCATCAATGTGATGCATGGCTGTTGATTCTGTAATTTCGAGAATTAGATTATGTGGTTTGATCTGATATTGTGCGATCAATTGTTCCAGTACACTAAATAATTTTTTATTTTCAAATTGTAGTGCGGATAAATTTACAGCGATCGGATAAAACGGACTGTTACTCTGTTCCCATTTTTGAATTTGCTGACAGGCTTGCTCTAATGCCCAATAGCCCATTGGAATGATCAAACCTGTTTTTTCAGCGCCGTCAATAAACATCTGTGGCGTTAATAATCCCAAGCTTGGATGTTTCCATCGGATCAATGCCTCAACACCACAGACTTCGTAATTCGCTGTAAATTTCGGCTGATAAAACAGAACGAACTGCTGCTCATCTACAGCTTTGTATAAGTCATTGATCAATTTTGATTGACTACGTACATCCTGTTGATCAGACATTGCATGAAACATTGTATAGGTATTTCGTCCCTGATCTTTAGAGGTCAGCATGGCGATATCTGCATTAATCAGAAGATCTTGTATATTACGGCCATGCTCAGGATAGATCGCGATCCCCAAACTGGCTGAAATATTAATATCCTTCCCTGCAATCAAATAAGTTTCTTGAATATGATGCAATATCTCATCTGCAAATCTCATTGCCTCAGCACTTTCGGTATTTTCTGAGATAAGAACAAACTCATCTCCTCCAATACGGAAAAGCCGCTGATTTGCATTTAACTTCGATTTCAAACGATGTGCCATTTGAATCAAGAGCTGATCACCAATGTGGTGTCCAAATGCATCGTTCACTGATTTAAAGCGGTCTAAATCAATATAGAAAAATGCGACTTTTTGATTGTGTAAATGATGAAGAGGGAAAATGACTTCGGCGTAGTCAGTTAAAAATAAACGGTTAGGCAGTTTAGTTAATGAGTCATGCAGTGACTGTGTCGCAAGCTCTTTATTAATCAGCATGAGCTGCTGATTACGTTGCTCCAAACGAGCTTCTAATACCGCCACAGCAAAGCCTGCAACAAAAACCAAACTGGCAATAAAAATAATCGTAAATAATAAAATACTTTGTTCAGTTTGTGCAGGTGTAGCGATGTCAAATAGACTTTCATTAAAATATGTCGCCGCCATACCTGTGTAATGCATACCGACGATACTGAGCGCCATGAGTAGAGCAACAACTGCTTTTAGAGCAACACGGTGATGAACTGCCACCTTGTATTTAAAAACAAAGAAAAAGCTTAAACCAGAGCCACTGATTGCAATCAAAATCGAGCAAATGACCAACAACGGATCATAATACATTTGATGGTAATCAACCGTCAGTGCCATCATACCGGTATAGTGCATACCTGATATGCCTAAGCCCATAAAGACCGCACCTAAAATTAGACGAGCAGTCGGCAAAGTAGGTCGAGTGGTTAGCCATACCGCAAAAATTGATGCAACAGCACCTATCAGATATGACAATACTGTCAATCCGATATCAAAATGATATCCCTCTGGCAAATGACTTGCCAGCATCCCCACAAAATGCATTGACCATATCGCTAACCCAAGGATTAGACCACTCGCAATTAAAATGCTCTTTTCAAACTTTTTATAAGCAGCTTTAAAAACGAGTTCTTCCATCGAAACTGCAGCGTATCATGTTACCACTGCAACCAGAATGGAAACGATGACCAATGTGCTATCGTAATCAACGTGTACCATAAAGGACTTCCATGATTATTCAGTACTTTTTTTTATTTACGGAGCAATATGCCCAAAAAACCAGAACGATCCTTCACACTCAAGAAAGCGACGAAATACAATTCATAAACTTTTCTTAACAATAACATCATCTAGCATAAGGTCAAGTCTTTTTCACTTTATAAATCAATAGAATATAAACATAGAATTATTTCACCCCAATGAAATCAACTGTTTCATTCATTCTATTTTTATCTATAAATTCCGTCTTCGCTAGATTTTTATAATCGTTCTATCTCGCTATCAATATACATTTAAACTGCACAACTCCCCCAGATTATGCAAAATTTTATTTATTTTGATATTTTAACAACACAAGTATGTTCAAAACATAATCAATATTAAGCCTATTTTTCTGTTTAGATTGTTATAACTCTGTTATCCAAACAAAAAAACCTTGTTATTTCAACAAGGATTTTTTAACTAATTCAGAGACTAAGAATTAGTTTTTTCTCTTTATCAACAATCTTGTTTGCTTGAATCCAAGGTACGAAAAAAGATGAAAGCACTGCTTTCATCTTTTTGAGGCACGTAACAATAAACATAAAAAACCCACTCAAATAGAGTGGGTCTTCGCATTCAAATCAATTGATTCGAGAAATTAGTTTTTCTCTTTATCAACGATTTTATTCGCTTGAATCCAAGGCATCATCGCACGTAATTTAGCGCCAGTCACTTCGATACCGTGTGCTGCATTTTGACGACGACGAGCAGTCATAGATGGATAGTTCAATGCACCCTCTTGGATGAACATCTTCGCATATTCACCAGACTGAATACGTTTTAATGCATTACGCATTGCTTCACGAGACTGTTCATTGATTACTTCAACGCCAGTTACGTATTCACCGTATTCAGCATTGTTTGATACTGAATAGTTCATGTCAGCGATACCGCCTTCGAACATCAAGTCAACGATCAATTTAAGTTCATGTAAGCATTCGAAGTAAGCCATTTCTGGTGAATAACCAGCTTCAACCAAAGTTTCGAAGCCCATTTTAACCAACTCAACCGCACCGCCACAAAGAACTGCTTGCTCACCGAATAAGTCAGTTTCAGTTTCTTCACGGAAAGAAGTTTCGATGATACCTGTACGGCCACCACCTACGCCAGAAGCGTAAGAAAGTGCAACATTACGTGCATTACCAGAAGCATCTTGGTGAATCGCGATAAGATCAGGAACACCTGAACCACGTTGGAATTCTGAACGTACAGTATGGCCAGGTGCTTTTGGAGCAACCATAATCACGTCTAAATCTTTACGTGGAACAACTTGGTTATAAAGAACAGAGAAACCGTGTGCAAATGCTAAAGTTGCACCTTCTTTGATATTTGGCTCAATCACATCACGATAAAGTTGAGATTGGAACTCATCTGGAGTCAAAATCATGACTAAATCAGCTTGAGCAACAGCTGCAGGCACTTCAGATACTTTAAGACCTGAGTTTTCAGCTTTTTTCCAAGATGCTGAACCAGCACGTAAACCTACAGTTACGTCCACACCAGAGTCTTTCAAGTTAAGCGCATGAGCGTGACCTTGTGAACCATAACCAATGATGGCAACTTTTTTGCCTTGGATGATTGATAAGTCACAGTCTTTATCGTAAAAAATTTGCATCTGTTTTCTCCGCTAAAATTTTTGTCATTTCCCTTGTTATACAAGGACAGATTTGGTCGCTCCCAATTTTGGCATTGCTTCAACCAAAATTGGGAGAAATATATACTAAATTGTTAGAACTTTTTCGCCACGCGCGATGCCTGAAACACCTGAACGTACAACCTCTAGGATGGTATTTTCAGCCAATGCGTCAATAAAACCATCAATCTTGTCCGTTGTACCCGCGATTTGAATTGTGTAAGTGGTCGGTGTTACATCCACGATTTGAGCACGGAAGATATCAGCAGTACGCTTAATTTCAGCACGTGCCGCACCCAAAGCTTTCACTTTGATTAACATCAATTCACGCTCGATGTGCGCACCTTCTGACAAATCAACCACTTTTACAACTTCAACTAATTTGTTGAGTTGTTTGGTGATTTGCTCAATTTTATGATCATCACCATAGGTGGTTAACGTCAGACGAGATAAGGTTTCATCTTCTGTTGGTGCAACGTTTAACGTTTCAATGTTATAGCCACGTTGACTAAACAAACCAACAAGACGAGAAAGCGCACCAGCCTCGTTTTCAACGAGTACAGAAATAATATGTCTCATTATGTACGCTCCCCTTTACCTAACCACATATCCTTCATCGATTGACCCGCAACTAACATTGGGTAAACATGCTCTGTACGATCAACCATGACATTAATGAATACACATTTGTCATTGATCGCCATCGCTTCAGCAAGCTTAGATTCCAACTCATCTGCATGGTTAATCTGGATACCCACATGACCATAAGCTTCCATGAGCTTGGCAAAGTCAGGTAATGAATCCACATAAGAACTTGAATGACGTCCTTCATAGTTCATATCTTGCCACTGCTTAACCATACCCAAAGCTTGGTTGTTTAAGCATAGAATTTTCACATTTAAGCCATATTGCTTACATGTTGATAATTCTTGGATACACATCTGAATTGATGCTTCACCAGTGATACAAACCACTTGTTGGTCAGGGAATGCAAGCTTTGCAGCCATGGCATAAGGTAAACCCACGCCCATCGTTCCAAGACCACCAGAGTTAATCCATTGACGTGGACGCTTATATTTATAGTAGTTGGCACCAAACATTTGGTGTTGACCTACGTCAGAAGTGATGATTGCTTCACCATTGGTCACACGATCTAATGCCTCAACCACTTGCTGAGGTTTCATTACACCATTTTGACCTTCTTCATAACGCAAACCATGAACTTTACGCCACTCATTAATTTGAGACCACCATGCCGCAATCGCTTCAGGGTTTGGCTTAGATACGTTCATTTGTTTCAATTGCACCAGCATTTCTTGAAGAACTGGCTCTACAGCACCCACGATTGGGATGTGTGCCATAATTGTCTTCGAAATCGTTGCAGGATCAACATCGATATGAATGACTTTTGCATTGGTACAGAATTTTGCAGGATTATTGGTTACACGGTCATCAAAACGCGCGCCGATCGCTAAAATCACATCCGCATTGTGCATCGCCATGTTGGCTTCATATGTACCATGCATCCCTAACATACCCACGAACTGTGGATCATTACCTGGGAATGCACCTAATCCCATCAAGGTATTGGTTACAGGATAACCCAATAGGTGTGCAAGCTCAGTCAATAGACCTGAAGCATTGCCTTGAACAACACCACCACCCGTATAAATGATTGGGCGCTTCGCTGAAATCAATTCATCGATTGCTTTACGAATTTGACCTGAATGACCGCGTGAAGGTGGCTGATAAGAGCGCATTTTCACTTTTTCTGGGTATTCATAAGCAAATTTTTCTGCTGGATTAGTCGCATCTTTTGGAATATCAACTACAACTGGACCTGGGCGGCCAGAAGACGCGATATAAAATGCTTTCTTAATAATTGCAGGAATTTCGCTAGCGTGACGTACTTGGAAACTGTGTTTTACGATTGGGCGAGAAATACCCACCATATCAGTTTCTTGGAATGCATCCTCACCAATTAAATGACTCGCAACCTGACCAGACAAAATCACCATTGGGATTGAGTCCATATAAGCAGTTGCAATTGGTGTGACTGTATTGGTTGCACCTGGACCAGAAGTCACTAGTACAACACCCGTCTTGCCTGTTACGCGCGAGTAAGCATCAGCCATGTGACCTGCTGCTTGTTCATGACGTACGAGGTAATGATTGATTTTGTCTTGTTGAAATAGCGCGTCATAGATATGTAAAACTGCGCCGCCTGGATAACCAAAAACATGCTCTACGCCTTCGTCCGCAAGGGCGCGAACGAGCATTTCACCACCAGATAAAAGTTCCAACGTGATTCACCCTAGTGTTTGCACAATTTATGGAAGACATAAACTGTGTTTCATTCATTAATTTATGCACTTTTTATAAGTGTGCATATTCTACTCGTTTTTGCTGCAATAGGAAAAATTTTCTGACTCATCAGCCGTATAAGCTGTTATTACATCTCGAATCAAAACATGTTGGGATAAACATATTTCAAAAAATCATCCTCTCGGCTAGAAAGAATGTCCATTGCAAGCCATGTTATTTATTCGAAGGGTGATCAAATAAACACATATAAAACTAAAGCAAGCATTTTTGTTGCTTTCCTGCACAAAGTCAAGATTAAAGGAACAGATTTTATATAATATTTTTTGGCTGCTGTTTTTTTAAACAGTGCAATTATAAAAATAACAGCATATTCAAATGAGTTTTATTTCAATTATTGTACTTTTGGTATTTATAAATTCCAGTTAAAGTATTTATTTTGAATATTAAACAACTGATCAGATCAAATGATCTTGGGGAAAATGACAATGCAATCATCTCGTTTAAAAACAATCATATCCATAACCTTAACCAGTTTATTCATGTTCTGTTCTGGCCAAATATATGCTCAACAATATTATAAATGGATCGATGCGAATGGTTCGACCCATTACACCACTACTCCACCACCTAAAGGAGCAAAACGCTTAGATAAAATTTCAACCTATGGTTCAAATAACAGTCAAAGCAGTGCCAATGCATCTTCACAAAATCAGCAAAAATCACCTCAACACACCACCACATCGACAACAAATCATCCTCAAGAAGAAAGTACGCCTAGAGATGAAACATACCAACCTCAAAATATACAAATAGCAGAAGCGCTGGCAGATCGATAACTCAAAAGTTTACGGAGAGTGTCCAAGACATTCTCCTCACTTATATCCAATAAAAACACTGCTAAAAACTGACATTTCACCTGATTTTGCGCTATGCTGTGCAGCAATCTTAACTTTACTTTTTTGTTGTATCGCATATCCCTATGACGACTTCTCACATTGACTCCGAATATCAAGCAAGTGCCATTGAGCCTCAAGTTCAACAAGACTGGGACAATCGCAAAGTTTTTAAAGTTGCAGACACTGTAGAGGGCAAACATCGCTATATCCTGTCGATGTTCCCTTATCCAAGTGGCAAACTGCATATGGGGCATGTGCGTAACTACACCATTGGTGACGTGATCAGCCGTTTTTATCGTTTAAAAGGTGAAACGGTATTACAACCAATGGGCTGGGATGCATTTGGTTTACCAGCTGAAAATGCCGCGATCGCTCATCAAGTTGCACCAGCAAAATGGACATTTGAAAATATCGCATATATGCGTGACCAATTAAAAAAATTGGGTTTATCTGTCGATTGGGATCGCGAATTTGCGACCTGTACACCAGAATACTATCACTGGGAACAATGGTTATTTGTTCAGCTTTATAAGAAAGGCTTGATCTATCGTAAGCTTTCAACTGTAAACTGGGATCCTGTAGACCAAACCGTTTTAGCCAATGAACAAGTTGAAAATGGTCGTGGTTGGCGTTCTGGTGCATTGGTGGAAAAACGTGATATTCCAATGTACTACTTCCGCATCACCGACTATGCACAAGAATTATTAGACGATTTAGATACATTAAAAGATGGTTGGCCGCAACAAGTGTTAACCATGCAACGTAACTGGATTGGTCGCTCTACGGGTATGGAAATTACCTTCCCATCGAGCAACACCGAAATTTATGCCGACGGATTAACGGTTTATACCACTCGCGGTGATACCTTAATGGGTGCGACCTATGTTGCGGTTGCGGCTGAACATCCAATGGCGTTGAAGGCTGCTGAGAATAATCCTGAATTGGCTGCATTCATTGAAGAATGTCGCATGGGATCGGTTGCTGAGGCTGATTTAGCCACTGCCGAAAAGAAAGGCATGGCAACCGGCTTATTTGTTAAGCATCCAGTGACAGGTGCAGACCTACCAGTTTGGATCGCAAACTATGTATTGATGTCATATGGTTCTGGTGCGGTGATGGCCGTACCAGCACATGACGAGCGTGACTTCGAATTTGCCAATAAATTCAACTTACCAATCAAACAAGTGATTGATGCCAAAGGTGCTGATGATGCTGAATACTCAGCGACTGAATGGCAGGAATGGTACGGCTCTAAAGAAGGTAAATTGGTTAATTCTGGCGAATTTGACGGTTTAGATTTCCAAGCTGCTTATGATGCTTTCCTCGCAAAATTAGAACCACAAGGTTTAGCAAATGCTAAGGTTCAATTCCGTTTACGTGACTGGGGTGTATCTCGTCAACGTTACTGGGGTTGTCCAATTCCAATGATTAACTGTAACACCTGTGGTCAGGTGCCAGTACCAGAAGATCAATTGCCAGTGGTATTGCCAACAGATGTGGTGCCAGATGGTTCTGGTAACCCACTGAATAAAATGCCTGAGTTTTATGAGACTAAGTGTCCTAACTGCGGCGGCGATGCGCGTCGTGAAACAGATACGTTGGATACCTTTGTAGAATCATCTTGGTACTATGCTCGCTATGCATCTCCAGACTTTACTGGTGGAATGGTTAAACCAGAAGCTGCTCAAAACTGGCTTCCAGTCAACCAATACATCGGTGGTGTAGAACATGCCATTTTGCATTTACTTTATGCACGCTTCTTCCACAAATTAATGCGTGACGAAGGTGTAGTACAAGGTAACGAACCATTTACGAATTTGCTTACTCAAGGCATGGTGCTTGCAGATACTTTCTATCGTGAAGCTGAGAATGGTAAGAAGACTTGGTTTAACCCTGCGGACATCGAATTAGAACGTGATGAGAAAGGTCGTATCCTTTCTGCGAAATACTCAGGTGATGGTCAAGAAGTTGTGATCGGCGGACAGGAAAAAATGTCGAAGTCGAAAAACAACGGGATCGACCCACAAGCAATTATTGACCAATACGGTGCAGATACGGCACGTGTCTTCATGATGTTTGCTGCGCCACCAGACCAATCTTTAGAATGGTCTGATGCAGGTGTGGAAGGTGCTAACCGTTTCTTAAAACGCGTATGGCGTTTAGCTGCTGGATTCTTGGAAACGGGCAATCAAACAACTGTCATCGATACTGCGAACTTGTCGAAAGACGCACAAGATTTACGTCGTAAAACGCATGAAACCATCCAAAAAGTGGGTGATGACATCGAACGTCGTCATGCGTTCAATACAGCGATTGCAGCGTTGATGGAGTTACTCAATGCAACTAACAAGTTTGAAGCAAAAGATGATAATGATGCTGCTGTAGCACGCGAAGCAATCACTACGTTATTGATTTTACTTGCACCATTTGCACCACACTTGAGTCAAACATTATTGACTCAGTTTGGAATGGACTTAACTACGGTTGAATTCCCTCAAGTAGATGCATCTGCATTGACACGTAATACACAAACGATCGTTGTACAGGTGAATGGTAAACTCCGCGGTAAATTAGATGTCGCTGTCGATATTTCAAAAGATGATTTATTGGCTTTGGCTAAAGCGCTACCAGAAGTTCAACAATTCTTGACGGGTCCGACCAAGAAAGAAATTGTTGTACCAAATAAACTTGTGAATTTGGTGGTTTAATTTCTTAGTTATGTTCCCTCTCCTCTCAGGAGAGGATTAGGGAGAGGTTATTTTCCTCATCCAACCTTCTCCTAAAGAGAGTAGGAACTTTATCGAAACAAAACCGCATCAAAGCCCGCTGTTATTCAACGGGCTTTGATTCTAAAATATGGTCAATTTATCAAGATTACATCTTCCGTATTTGATGGAAGATCATAAGGACAAAGCATGCATATAGCTCAACGTTTCGCTGCGATTGTTTTAACTTTAGGTCTAAGTGCAGGCTTAGTCGGCTGTGGCTTCCATTTAAAAGGCAACAATCCAGCGGCAACACCACTGGTTTACAACAAGTTGACTTTAGTCTTGCCCGACTACACCGATGAGCTTGAAAATCGTTTAAGTATTTATTTAACGGCAACAGGTATCCAGCTCAGCAACTCAAATGATGCTTATGTGCTCCGTGTACTGGATTATACCCCTCGCCGCCAACTTCTTAACGGTAAATTAACTGAAGTTCTTCTTCGTTTAACGGTAACTTTTCAGATTGAAGATCGTGAGGGTAACAAAATTACTGAACCTCGTACTTTAACGGCTTCACGTACCTACCAATACGATGTAGCAACGGTAAACACCGATAATCAGCAAGAAGCATATCTTAATCGTATTGTGATTGATGATGTCGCACAGCAAGTGACACGTCAAATTGCAGCGAACCGCCTTCCTAAAGCTCAATCTTAATTCTGATTTATGAAACTCGATTATGTTCAGGCTTTAAAACGTGTTGCAGAAGCTCGTGGTGCATGGATTATGCATGGGCAAGAGCCTTTGCTTGAACAGAATCTACTGGATGCGTTTCGCAAAAGCTGGCAAGAGCAAGAAGTTGAACGTCAACGTTACGACATCAGCAGCGCCAATGACTGGAAAAATGTTTTTAATGCGCTAAATAGTTTATCTTTATTTTCGCAGCAACTTGCCATCGAAGTACATGGCAATGTTAAACCTGATGCCAACGGCATCAAACAGCTCAAAAGTTATATTCAACATAATGAACATAACTTGTTGTTGATTGTGTTACCAAAGCAGGACAGTAGCAGTTTAAAATCTGCTTTTTTCCAAGTGGTCGAAGCAAATGGCGTCGTTGTTCCTCTCACTGCAAATTATCCTCAAGACCGTCAACGCATTCTAACCATTGAAGCAGAAAAGCTTGGCATTCAACTCAACAATGATGCATGGCAATGGTTGATGCAGCACCACGAGCATAATTTGCTAGCCGCAAAAAATAGTTTGATGCGTGTTGCAGATACTTTTCCTGACATTCAGCAGATTCAAATCGAACAGCTTTATGCGTGTTTACAAGATCAATCGCGCTACACCACTTATGATTTAAGTGATGCTCTATTGCTAGGTAATCTAGCTCAGTCGGTCAAAATCTATCAATATCTGATCGCCGCAGGTGAACCCGACAGCCTTATTCTCTGGACGCTAAGTAAAGAAATGCGTTTGCTAATGCAGTTATTTGAACAACCACATAATGCTATCCAACTAGGAATTTGGAAAACCAAAGTTTCACAGTATCAACAAGCATTGCGTCGATTAAATCCAAGACAGTTTTTAACGTGGTCTGATTTATTATTGCGTATTGATGCTGCAATTAAAGGAATGTCTCAAGAGAACTCAGAGCATTTAATGCTGCAAGCCATCAGTGAACTCTGTGGACGCACATTATTTACCCCATCGATCTAAACAAAAAATTAAATAGAGAATAATTCTCATTTTAGGTTAAAAATATTCACGCTTTATCCTTATTTCACTTTTATACTAAATAAAATTTTTAACTTTGCACTCGTCCCATGCCAAAAATGATTTCTAAAAAGATGAAACCTGTAAAAACAATCATCATTGTGGTCTGTATTATCGTGATTGCTTTATTAAGCTGGCTCATGTTAAAGCCTAAAACAGAAACCCCACAATACATCACGGCTGAAGTAGGACGTGGTGATATCGAAAATTCAGTTTTGGCAACAGGAATTTTAGAGGCCACGAAAATGGTCAGCGTGGGTGCACAGGTTTCTGGTCAGGTCAAAAAAATGTATGTGCAACTTGGCGACCAAGTCAAACAAGGGCAACTCATCGCACAAATTGACTCAGTACGCCAAGAGAATGAGCTAAAAACAGCGGAAGCCAATATTAAAAATCAACAAGCTCAACTGGCCGTACAACAAGCCAATCTCGCCAAGGTTGAAGCCGAATATAAGCGTCAACAAACCATGTTCAGCCAAGATGCCACCTCTCGTGCTGAGCTAGAATCGGCACTAGCAAGTTATAAAACAGCACAAGCTCAAATCGCAGCAATCAATGCCCAAATCGAACAATCACGTCTAACCCTTGCAACAGCTAAAGAAGATTTAGGCTATACCAGTATTGTTGCACCGATGGATGGGACGATTGTGGCGATTGTGACTGAAGAAGGTCAAACGGTAAATGCGAACCAAACTGCACCGACCATTGTCAAACTCGCAACGCTAGATAACATGACCGTCAAGGCGCAAATTTCTGAAGCAGACGTGATGAAAGTGGAGAAAGGCCAAACTGTTTATTTCACAACGCTGGGCAACAGTGAAAAGAAACACTATGCAAAGTTGCGTCAAGTTGAGCCTGCACCCAATTCAATCAATACTGAAACCTCAAGCAATAGCTCTTCATCCTCATCAAATTCTGCTGTTTACTACAATGCACTATTTGATGTACCAAATGAAGATGGCAAATTACGAATCGACATGACAGCACAGGTTTACATTGTCCTAGCTGAAGCTAAAAATGTACTAACGATTCCTGCGGCAGCAGTTCAAAGTAGCAAACGCCCTGCTCGTAAAGATCGTGCTGCGCCTGCATCAAATGATGAAACCGAGCAACGTCCGAATAACCGCCTTGAGCTAAGTCCAGAACAGCGTCAACTGGTCGCTGACGGAAAAGCCAGTATCGCAAGTGTACGTGTCATCCAAGCAGATGGTTCTGCCAGAGCACAACCAGTATTGGTGGGCTTAAATAACCGTGTCACAGTTGAAGTCATCAAAGGTCTTAAACAAGGTGATCAAGTAATCATTGCTGATGGTTCAGATAGCTCAAATGACGCAGCCAAACGCAGTAGCCAGCGTGCGATGAGAATGTAATATGACTCAAGATCAAATTCATTCGACCAAACCACTGCTCGAAGTCAGTAACCTGACCCGTGAATTTCCAGCGGGGGAAACTACGGTCCAAATTCTCAAAGGCATCAATTTAAAGATTTATGCAGGTGAGTTGGTTGCGATCGTCGGTCAATCAGGATCGGGCAAATCAACCCTAATGAATATCCTCGGTTGTTTAGATAAACCAACTGAGGGAAGTTATTTGGTCAATGGTCGTGAAACACGGCTACTTGAACCTGATGAACTCGCGCAATTACGCCGTGAATATTTTGGATTTATTTTCCAGCGTTATCATTTATTGGGTGATCTGAGTGCATCGGGCAATGTCGAAGTTCCTGCAATCTATGCAGGTGTAGACAATCATTTACGCCAAGAACGTTCCGCAGAGTTATTGTCTGAACTCGGATTAGGAGAACGTTTACATCATCGCCCAAGCCAACTTTCAGGCGGTCAACAGCAACGTGTATCGATTGCACGTGCTTTGATGAATGGTGGTGATGTTATTTTGGCAGATGAACCGACGGGTGCGTTGGACAAAAATAGTGGTATTGAAGTCATGCGAATTTTGCGTGAACTCAATGCCAAAGGTCATACCATTATCTTGGTGACCCATGATCTAAATGTTGCCAAAAATGCAACGCGTATTATCGAAATCAGTGATGGTAATATTATTTCGGATCGCGCCAATACGCCTGAAAATACTGATCCATACCTTGAACATCAACCGTTGCAACGAGAACCACAAAAGAAAACTTCTGCTTGGCGTTCTTTCTTTGATCGTCTCGGTGAAGCTTTTCGCATGGCACTGCTTGCAATGAATGCCCATCGCATGCGAACCTTTTTAACCATGCTTGGGATTATCATCGGGATCGCATCTGTCGTCTCTGTTGTGGCGCTCGGAAATGGTTCGCAAAAACAAATTTTAGAAAATATCAGCAGTCTCGGAACCAACACCATCACGGTCTATCAAGGTCGGGGGTTTGGTGATACATCAAGGGCCTCCCAAGTCAAAACCTTGGTTCCTGCGGATGCTGACGCATTAGCTGAACAGCCTTATGTCGATGGGGTAAGTCCATCTGCAAACACTAGTGTAACGTTACGTTTTAAAGATACCGAAGCTTCCGCAACCGTAAACGGTGTGAGTGAAGACTTTTTCTATGTTCGTGGCATGACCTTCAAATCGGGACAGCCTTTTGACAAAGCAGGTGTCACCCAACGTGCACAGGATGTGGTGATTGATGCCAATACAGAAAAGACTTTTTTTGCTGATGGTACCAATCCTGTAGGTCAAGTCATTCTATTGGGAAGTGTTCCAAGCCGAATTATTGGTGTCATTGAGGCTGAGAAAGGCTTTATGGGGAGTTCCGACAGTTTAAATGTCTATCTCCCCTACTCGACTGTGATGAGCCGTATGTTGGGACAGTCCAATGTTCGTAGCATCATCGTGCGTATCAAAGATGAATATCCAAGTACAGCGGCTGAAAATGCCATTCTGACTTTGCTTGAACAACGTCACGGCGCACAAGATGTCTTTACTCAAAACTCAGACAGTATTCGTGAAACCATTCAGCAAACCACAGCCACGATGACTTTATTGATCTCAGCGATTGCCGTCATTTCTCTGGTCGTGGGTGGCATTGGTGTGATGAATATTATGCTGGTTTCGGTGACTGAACGAACCCAAGAAATTGGGGTACGTATGGCGGTCGGCGCAAGACAAAGCGATATTTTGCAGCAGTTTTTGATCGAAGCGATCTTGGTCTGTCTGTTAGGCGGTGTTCTTGGTGTCCTGCTCTCTTTAGGCATTGGTCAAATCATCGGGCATTTTGCCAAAGGCGTGATTGAAATGAGTTACTCAACCACTTCAATTGTTGCTGCCTTTGTATGCTCAAGTTTAATTGGTATCGTTTTTGGTTTCTTACCAGCACGAAACGCAGCACAACTCGATCCAGTTGCTGCTTTAGCAAGAGAATAAGGAATTTGAGTATGTCTTTTCAATTTAATAAATTAGGACTTGCCCTAGCACTCACAGGTTCCTTAGCTGGCTGTTCTGCTGTGGTCAAAACACCGTATAACGCACCAACAGTCCAAGTACCACAACAGTTTCAGTACGATGCACAAAAGGAACAAAATGTAAAACTGACTGATCAATGGTGGACATTATTTAATGATGCCCAGCTCAACCAACTGGTTGATCAGGTTTTAGCTAAAAACAGTGATCTTATCGTTGCGGGCATCACCTTAAAACAAGCCCGCTTACAAGCAGGATTGGCAGAAAATAGACAAGGACTACGTACCAGCTCTAGTGTTTCTACAGGTCACAACTATGATCTCCGCTCAGGTGATGGCAATGATCGCGGTTTATCAACCAGTGTTGGCGTGAGTTATGAGTTAGATTTATTTGGAAAACTTGCCAATCAAACTGAGGCAAGTCGTTGGGAAGCTCTTGCAAGCGAACAAGACCTCCAAGCAACAGCACAAAGCTTAGTTGCCACCACAGCCAAACTCTACTGGCAACTGGGTTATTTAAACGAGCGTTACAACACCATCCAACAAAATTTGGCTTCTACGCAAAAAATATATGAATTGGTTCAATCTCAATACCGAGCAGGCGCGGTTTCGGGTTTAGACCTTACCCAAGCGGAACAATCGGTACAAAGCCAAAAAGCCAGTTTAAGCCAGATCGAACAACAACGCGTTGAAGCACGCACTGCCATTGCGGTACTGCTTCATCAACCTGTGCAACAACTGAATATTCAAGAGCCAGCGCAATTACCTCAAAGTGCATTGCCTAATATTGCTGTTGGATTGCCAGCCGAAATTTTATCTCGTCGCCCTGATTTACAAGCATCTGAACTGCGCTTACGCAAAACCCTTGCCAATAAAGATGCCACCAAAGCCAGTTATTACCCTTCGATTAATTTGACAGGTAATTTGGGCGCATCGAGCACCTCGTTAACGCAACTCTTGCAAAATCCGGCCTTAACTTTGGGTGCAAGTTTAAGCCTTCCCTTTCTGCAATATAATGATATGAAGAAAGATCTTGCGATCAGCGATCTAGAATATGAAAAAGCAATTGTTCAATATCGCCAGACGCTATATCAGGCTTTTGCAGATGTAGAGAATGCTTTATCCAATCGAACTCAGCTGGATCAACAGGTGCAATTGCAACAGCGCAATTTAGAGCTAGCGGATAAAACAGAGCGATTAACAGAGGTTCGTTATCGTAATGGTGCGATCGCTTTGAAGAATTTACTCGATGCTCAAGCGACCACCCGTAACGCACGACTCAGTTTGGTTGAAACCAAACAGAATCAGTACAATGCCTATGTGACCTTAATGCAGGCATTGGGTGGAAGCCCGATCAAACAATAGTCTATATAGACTATTGTTTTAATTCTGCTTGGTCTTCAGTATTGGTATGAATCAACTGAGAAGATTTCACTTTATCTTGGGCATCAAATACAACCTCATATGAGAGTTTTGCCCATTAAAGTAGATCTCAGTTGGTGAACCAATAATTTCCCATAGACCAATCGTGGCGATATCCGCAGTCGTGTGCCACAGTGTACGGCTGATTCTTGCCGCTTTTGAATATCCTTGTTGAAAGGTATAAATCTCTTTACGTGCGCCATTTATGGTTTCTGAGGTGACTGGCGCACCCAATTCAGAAATCACGTTATTACGATGTTTTCCGACTTCTAAAACGGTCAAGTTCTTTTTATGCGGTTGGTTACTTGCCATAACCGCTGCACAACCTTGTAGTGATAGTAGCGTCGCTAAACCGAATACAATGATAATTTTCTTCACGTTATGATGACCTTCCCCGAAATGTTAAAATAATATATTTATCGAAACTCTATTTAAAAATTTTCGATTAAACAAAAAACCAGCATTAATTATCATATAAGGGATAGGATGACAAATAGATAATTATACTTATTGATATATTTTCAATGGATCGCATATTGTTGAATTTAATATACGAATAAAGCTTATAAAGTGATGTTGTTCATAGCTTTTGTGTTGACGTAAATATTGCTGTTTTATATGCTTATTAAATTAGAATTACCCTCGATAGGTACAAAATTGGTTATATAGCATTTTAATTTTTTTATGCGACAACTTTGCAGTGTAAATGTAGTTATACCTAAATCAAGAACCAATACAGCGCCTATTAAATATGATCAAAATAGATATCTACGACATATCTGTAGAAAAATTTGAAGAATTAGCGTTCAACTTTCTTCAAGAGCAAAAAGACCTAACTTCGCTAGAAAACCTTACATCTGGAAAAATCGACTCTGGTTATGACTTCAGCGCCACGCTGAAAGACGCAGAAAAACCTTGCAAAATTGCAATTGAAGCCAAGCACAGAAGAAAACTCTCAAAGCAAGACCTGTATAGAATCGCCGAAACTGCAGAGCGCATCAAATCAGGTTTTGATGGTTTTATACTTATAACTTCAGCAAAACTAAACGAAGAAGAACAAGAGCTTTTAAAGAAACTTCTTCTCAGTTCAGGATACACCTTAGTAAAGATATACCAAGGCGTAACATTTGAAGCCCTAACAAAAACAAGTAACTCCAAAGCCCGTGCAGACATAATAAAGTCAAAGAGATCAGAAATTAAAAACCTTGCTTTCGGCATTATATCAATCATCCTTACTCTAATAGCTTCAACTTCAAGTCTAATTACTAATTTTTTAGACGAAGATAAAAATTTAGATACCCGCATAGAAAACGTAGCGAACGCCCTTGAGAGTATAAAGAGTCTTGAAAAACATCTAACGGAAATAAAATCAGATATGCAAAAAACACAGCGTGAGTCTGAAACCATCAAGAGAGAGTATGAAAAATCCCAAGAACTAAAGCAGCTGACAGATGATCAGCAAGCTGCAATTAGAGCTGCAATTGGAGCCTCAAGTCCTCCATGGTGGATTAAACCTCTAGATTACTTCTTTGGCTTTATTTTAGGTATTGGAGCTTCCGTAATTGCGAGCTTTATTCACGAGCGAATTAAGCGAAACAAAGCTCTCAATTCTCCTGCTTAATAGGTATAAAAATGCGCTCAAATCGCTAGCTGGGATGGGCTAAAGCTCGCCCTTAGCTTAATCATTATAATTTTTAGAATTCCCTTAACCACTTAAAGCAAAGCCGCTATAAAAGCGGCTTTATTAAATAATTTAGAGTAATCTAATTATTCATCATCCATCATCGACTGGCTCATACCTACAGTATTAAAGCCACCATCAACATACATAATTTCACCAGTAATACCTGAAGCCCATGGTGAGCAAAGGAACAATGCTGCATTGCCCACTTCTTCAATCGTCACATTGCGTTTTAGTGGAGCAATCTTTTCATTGGCATCCAACATTTTACGGAATGATTTGATACCAGATGCGGCCAAAGTACGGATTGGGCCAGCAGAAATCGCATTTACACGAATACCATCTGCACCCAAGCTAGAAGCTAAATAACGAACACCTGCTTCTAAAGATGCTTTTGCCATACCCATCACGTTGTAGTTTGGCATCACACGCTCAGAACCTTGATAAGTCAAAGTCAATAAACAACCTTGGCGCGCTTGTAATAAAGGCTTCGCTGCACGAGCCATCGCAACAAAACTATAAACACTGATGTCATGCGCGATTTTGAAACCGTCACGGTCTGTCACGTCTGTAAAATCACCATCAAGCGTATGTGCTGGTGCGAAACCAATTGAATGCACCACACCATCTAAACCATCCCAATGTTTTGCAAGTTCGACAAAGGCATTATCAATTTCTTCATCTACTGCAACATCACAAGGAAAAACCAAGTTTGAGCCAAATTGTGCTGCAAAATCATCAACACGTTTCTTTAACTTTTCATTTGGATAAGTAAACGCTAACTCCGCACCTTCACGATGTAAAGCGGCTGCAATACCGTAAGCAATTGATAATTTGCTGGCAATCCCAGCAATTAAAAAACGTTTACCAGCTAAAAGTCCTTGTGACATCTTATTCTCACTCGAAAAATTTTCACCCATGATGCCAATATTCCGTGTTTTTCGGAATTGCATAATGCATCTTTTTTCTCAATCCTACAAAAAAACACGCTGAAATCGATAAAACAACTCGAATCTATGCTTACTTCTGAATTAAGCTCAATAAGCGCATAAATGAATAATACATCCAAACCAAAGTTGCCAATAACGCGATACTACATACCCACTCAAAGTTTTTAGGTGCATTTTGAGCAGCAGCATTTTCAATCAAATCAAAATCTAAAATAAGATTTAAAGATGCAATTACCGCAACAAAAGCAGCAAAACCGATCCCTAACCAATTGCTTTCAAAGATATAAGGAATGGTCGAACCAAGTGCAAAACTTAAAAAAATCTGTACGACAAACACCAATGCAATCGCAATCGAAGCTGAAATGACAACTGCCTTAAACTTTTCTGTGGCGCGAATCACTTGGAATTTATACAAAGCAAATAGAACCAAAGTAGTCACAAACGTTGCCAATAAAGCTTGTAATGGCACACCAGGAAATTTCACTTGGAAAATGAAAGACACCCCACCTAAAAATGCACCCTCAAATAAAGCAAAAGGAATTGCCAGAGCTGGGGCTGTATTTGGTTTAAACGTAGTAATTAAACCCAGTGCAAGACTACCAATAATACCGACAATGGTCGCTGCATAAGCAATTGAAAAATTAGCAGTCATCGCACAATATAAAAATAATGCAATGCCTAATGCCGCTGCAATCACGGTTAATAGCACAGACTTTTGAATTGCCCCTTGGATGGTCATGGGCTCGGCTACATTACTATAGGTTTCAACACGGGTTAAAATAGGATTATCGCTTTGCATGTCTGCTCTCTTTTTATAGTTAACGAAATGAAAATGTGAGTGTAAGCGATTTTGCAGTTTAGCCCAATATTTTTTTACACTCGATAAAAAAGGAGCCTAAATAAGCTCCTTTCCTCAATAATAATGATCTGTTCGTTTTAAGAAGATCATGAACACCGTGATTACTTATTACTATTCATAATAAAGAAATATTCACGGTAATATTTTAACTCTGCAATTGAATCTCGGATGTCATCCATCGCCAAATGTGACGCATTTTTCTTTAAGCCACTCATAATTTCAGGTCTCCAGCGCTTAGCTAACTCTTTCACTGAAGATACATCCAAGTTTCGATAATGGAAAAATTGCTCTAATTCAGGCATTAAACGATGTAAGAAACGACGGTCTTGGCAAATCGAGTTACCACACATCGGCGATGATTTTGGATTGACCCACTTTTTTAGGAATTCCAATGTTTGCTGTTCCGCATCTTGTGCAGTCAATTTACTGCGACGCACACGTTCAATCAGACCAGATTGACCATGCTGTTTGGTATTCCACTCGTCCATTGCATTTAAAATCACATCAGACTGGTGTACGGCTAAAACAGGACCCTCAGCTAAGATATTAAGATTGTCATCTGTAATAATTGTCGCAATTTCAATAATCTTGTCGTTATCGGTATCAAGACCTGTCATTTCGAGGTCGATCCAAATTAATCGTGTATCAGGGGTGCTGCTCATGGATGGCGATTCTAATGTGCTTAAAAACATCAATAGTAGCAAATTAATTACATCTTGGCTGTAATTCTATAGCGGCTTCGTGCTATTTTTGCGGTCTTGAAAGTGTGGATTTTTTGGGATATGAATGGCTTTAATTCGTAAGCGTCGATTAACTGAACAGCAACAGCGTCGTATTGAGAAACAACATAAGTCTCGTCAAGATGACATTGATACATCGCAAGATTTAGATGGACTGGTGGTTCAGCATTATGGTCGTCAACTCGAAGTACAAGCTTTGTCTGTACCTGCACAACATCCCGAAAAACCGCTGGTTGCAGACGGTGAGCCAGAACCGTTTTGGAAACCGATTGAATTAGATAGCATTTGGCGTTGCCATACCCGTACCAACTTAGAGTTGTTAGTGACGGGTGACCGTGTCAAATGGCAAGCAGATCCAAATACAGGACTTGGGATTATCACGGCGATATACCCTCGACAATCCTTACTCACGCGTCCAGATCGTTATCATAAGGTCAAACCCGTAGCTGCCAATATCAGTCTGATCGTGATTGTATTTGCACCCTTACCTGAACCTGCACCGACATTAATTGATCGCTATTTGGTCGCGTGTGCAGATGCCAATATTCCAGCGTTATTGGTGTTGAATAAATCTGATCTGCTCACAGAAAATGATCCCATTCTGACCTTGCTCAGCGAATATGAAGCTTTGGGTTATGAAAGTTTGATTTGCCAATCACAAGGTGATTTGTCTGCGCTTGCTGCGCGGCTGGACAATGAGACGGTTGCTTTTGTAGGGCAATCAGGGGTAGGTAAAAGCTCACTGATTAATACTATTGTTCCGGACGCTGCACAGAAAACCAATGTCATCTCAGAAAACTCGGCATTGGGTCAACATACCACCACCTCAACCCGTTTGATTAAATTTGGAACAAATGGTGCATTGATTGATTCTCCGGGAATCCGTGAATTTGGACTCTGGCATTTGAGTTTGGAAAAAGTACGTACAGGCTTCCCAGAAATCGAAGCACACTTAGGGCTTTGCCAATTTCGCAACTGTACCCATACCCATGAGAAGAATTGCGCGTTGAAACAAGCGGTTGAAGCTGGAGAGATTTTGCCTCGTCGTTTAGACAGTTATTTGCGACTGAGCGATGAAATCCAAGAAGCTCAACAAAAAAATTAACATTAATTAAAACTTGCCCTTGAACTAAGGTTTTTGATCACCATTGAGATAAGTTATACTCAGTGGCAATTTTTGATTTCTAACTTTAGGTGACTTGTGGAACGTTGGTTTGAGTTTATGGGGAATCACCCCTTCTTGTTTGGCACACTTGGGGTGTTAATCATTTTGTTCTTTGTTTTAGAAGGACAACGCAATGGTCGTAAAATTTCACCACAATCTTTAGGTATTTTGGTTAAAGCAAAAAATGCCATGCTGATCGATCTTCGTGATGCGAAAGATTTCCGTGAAGGTCACATTAGTGGTAGCCGTAACATTTCTTACAGCCAAATCACCAGTCACATCGATGAATTAAAAGCCAGTGACCGTCCATTGGTCTTTATTTGTAACTTAGGGCAAGTTGCAGGCACCGCTTTGCAAAAAGTGGGTCATGCAGACAGTTACCGCTTAGACGGCGGAATTAGTAACTGGAAAGCACAAGGCTTGCCATTAGTGAAAAGTAAAACCAAAGCTTAAGGAGAGAACAGATGACAACTCCAAACGTCACGATCTATTCAACACTTTCTTGTCCATATTGTGTCCGTGCGAAACAATTGCTGGAACGTAAGGGTGTTGCTTATAAAGAAATTAATCTTTCCAATGAAGCGCCGGAAGTTCGTATTGAGTTAATGCAACGTACTAATCATCGTACCGTGCCACAAATTTTTATCAAAGACCAGTTTATTGGCGGTTTCGACCAACTTTATGCTTTAGAGCGTGAAGGTAAACTCGATTCATTATTGGCTTAACTACACTCCAAAATTTAAGGAAAAACAATGAGCGAAGAACAAGTTCAACCACAACTCGCGTTAGAACGTATCTACACAAAAGATATTTCATTTGAAGTTCCAGGTGCACAAGTATTTACTAAACAATGGCAACCTGAACTTAATATCAATTTATCTTCTGCAGCAGAGAAAATTGATCCAACACATTATGAAGTGTCTTTGAAAGTTGTGGTTCAAGCGAACAACGAAAATGAAACTGCGTTCATCGTTGATGTAACTCAATCAGGTATTTTCTTGATTGATGGTGTAGAAGAAGATCGTCTTCCATACATTCTTGGCGCTTATTGCCCAAACATTCTGTTCCCGTTCTTACGTGAAGCAGTAAATGATTTAGTAACAAAAGGTAGCTTCCCACAATTGCTTCTTACACCAATTAACTTTGATGCTGAATTTGAAGCAAACATGCAACGCCTACAAGCAAATGCTGATGCGGAAGGTCAAGCTTAATCAAAATTAAGCTTACTTATAAAAAGGGACTGATTTTTTCAGTCCCTTTTTATATTCACCCCACAATAGTTCTAAAAGTCAGGTTTATCCTTGCAGTACTGACTTTTTTAGTGGGCGGTAAACGATGTAGCCAATGCGTTTGTGTCACATCTTTCATGACCAATAAACTACCATGCTCTAAATATAGTTCTACTTTTTCTTTACTCTGTTTATGTTTAAACGCGAATTTTCGTTCTGCCCCAAAACTTAATGAGGCAATCGCACCATTTTTTTTCAGATCTGTTTCACCATCACTATGCCATGCCATTCCCTCCTCACCGGAATGGTAAAGATTGAGTAGACAAGAGTTGAATGTTTCGCCTGTTAACGTTTCAACCAGTGCTTTGAGCTCGATGAGTTCAACTGTCCACGGCAACGCATATTTATTCATGTTGGAATAGGTATATTCAAACCGCCGATCACCATACCAAGCCACTTTACGTTTGGTGGTGAATAGTTTGCCAAAAATCAGTGCTTGATCATTTTCCCAAGCAATTGTATGTAGCAATGCCTCAAAATAATGATCTGCCGCCGCTGTTTGTACCACTTTGCCATAGTACTGTACCGTACCATCATAAGGTAAATAATTCTGCTCTGGATCAGCTTCAATATCAAATAGTTGCATCTTTCCACTTCTTATAGGCCAGCTTCATACAATGTCCACAAGGGCGATAACCTTGTCCCCTTGCTTCATGCTCATCAGCAAAAAACACCCGATTACTTTTTAGCATGCGCTTCCCTGAAGTACAGGTCAATCTGCCATAAATTTTAAGCTGAGCATTGCCTGCAAACCGAATTTCCTGCTGTTTTAATTTTAGATGTAGCTCAGTTTGCTCTAATTCACTATGCCACCACATCAGACTAACTCATCGCATCATGGAAAATAATACCGAGGCTATAACGTTCCCCTTGTAGAATCGGGCTCACGCCATGCTTGATATTGACCCGATAATAGCCCTGACTGCCTTTTTCAGGTTTAAACTGTGTCGTAAAAATCAATATATCGCCTTGTTCTGGCTGCATCACCAACACCTTGGATTGAGCTCGAGGAATTTGTTGAGTGAAGACCAATTCACCTCCCGTAAAATCCACATTTGGCTGGCTCAATACAATCACCAGCTGTAAAGGAAAATAAACCTCACCATATAAATCCTGATGAAGTGTATTAAAACCACCTTGTCCATATTTCAAAATCAGTGGTGTTGCTAGTGTTTGCCCATGTTGATGACATTGCTGTAAAAATTCTGCATGTGAGGATGGAAATGAGCGCTCTAATTTCAATACCCTAAACCATGCATTGGCTATCGGCACCAGATGGGGATAAACTTCACGGCGTATCCGTTCAATCAGATTCGGTAAAGGATAAGTAAAATATTTATATTCCCCCAAACCAAAGCGATAGCGTTGCATCTCAACTGATTTACGATACAGATCAGGTTGCGAATATAGCTGTTTGAGCAGCTCACATTGCTCAGTCGATAAAATCTGCTTAATCAAGGCAAATCCCTGTTGATGTATTTGCTCAGTGATAACATCCCAATTCAGCGCTTGAATCTTATCTATCACGGCTTGGATCTGTGTCAGTTCAGATTGCTGCATGTGTTTGAACACCTTCCCAACCGATGATCGCCGTTTTACGGACATTGCCCCATTCATAACCACCAAAGAGACCACTTGACTGAATTACCCGATGGCATGGGATTAAAAATGCCACAGGATTACTGCCGATCGCCGATCCTACCGCACGGGCTGCTTTAGGATGATTAATCACTTTTGCAAGCTCACCATAAGTCGCAAGTTGTCCCATCGGAATTTTAAGCAGACTTTGCCAAACCTTGAGTTGAAAATCAGTTCCTTTCAAGTGCAGTTTAATCTCAGCCAATTGCTGCTGGTCTTTTTGAAACAAAGCTAAAGCACTCTGTTGAAAAGCATCAATCTGCTCAATAAAGACAGCTTGAGGAAATTGCAGCTTTAACTGCGCTAAGGCCTCAGCACGATCATCGACAAAACTTAATGCACAAATCCCTTTATGCGTCGATGCAATCAGTACTTCACCAAACAAAGTCTCTGCGAATTGATATTGGATCGTCAGACTCTGACCACCATGTTTATATTCGGCCGGAGTCATGCCTTCTATCTGAACAAATAAATCATGCAAGCGGCTGGTACTGGACAATCCTGTGGCAAAGGTCGCATCAAAAACACTACCCTGCTCCTGCTTCAAAATCTGTTTGGCATATTCAACACTAATATACTGTAAAAACTTCTTAGGACTGGTGCCGACCCAATCCGTAAATAACCGCTGAAAATGAGCAGGGCTTAAGTGAATATGTGCGGCCACCTCATCCAGTTGTGGCTGTTGCTGAAAGTTCTGCTGGATATACTGAATCGCTTGAGCAATGCGCTCATAATTACGTTGTTGTGAGGACATATCATCACCTCTCATCATTCATGTTTTCACTGTAGCAACTTTGTCTTTCAGTGAAAATCTGAATCATGCTCAGTCTTAGCTTTAAATACTAACCAGCTGAATTCCAATAAAAAAAGCTGCACTTTTTTAAGTACAGCCTTATCCTATTATTCCTGCCACTGATCTATTAATGCGAATAATACTTATGTCCTTGGTCACGTAACGCAGCAATTTTTTTTCCTTGTTGCTTTGCTTCATCTAGCTTACCAGCCTGAACAAGCACTTTCGCTTTATCAATTTCGACAATAATTTGTTCAAATAAATCCGTTGAGCTTGGCACTTTTTCAGAAGAATGCGCAGCCAACTTAAACTGTTTTGAATTTACAGCGGCACCGCGCATCTTGTTTAATGCGGCCGTTGCATCTTGTGGATTTTTAGCTTGATTAAACACTTTATAATTTTTGCCAAGCGTTTTCATATCATCAGCAAGACTCGCAGCCATAACAGCACTGCTCAATGAAAAAGATGATACTAAAATGATTGTGGCTAAAGTTCTTTTCATCATCAGGATATCCCTAATAAAAACTGTGGCTATTCTCGGTTTTACGCAGATCCATCGACCACCTAAGCTCAACAAGCTCAAATGTCTATGCCGTTTTAGCATACATAAAAAATGCAACGATTTCGTTGCATTTTGATAAAACGGCAAAGTCAAGTTACTCTATTTTTGCAGTAACGCATCATGGATAGCTTCAACCAATTGTTGTGATATTTCTTGCTTAGACGCTTTCTCTAACTCACGTTTCTCTAGATGATAGGATTGCGCAAAGAATACGGTCATCGCATTTTCATCAGAAGCAAAACCAATATCAGGGCGAGAAACATCGTTACATGCAATCATATCGAGCTTTTTAGCAACCAACTTCCCTGCTGCATATTCTTCCACATTACGTGTTTCCGCAGCAAAGCCCACCATGAAGGGACGCTGTTGTTGCTGTGCAATCGTCGCAACAATATCCGGATTTTTCACCAACGATACTGCCAGCTCATCACCCGCTTTTTTGATTTTATGCTCAGCTACTTCAGCCACACGATAATCCGCAACTGCCGCAGTCGCAATAAAGATATCGCAGCCTTCTTCAAGCTGATTCATACTGGCATCTAACATTTGCATTGCGGATTTTACGTTAATTCGCTCTACACCATTGGGGGTATCTAAACTGACTGGCCCCGCCACCAACGTTACTTTTGCACCCGCAGCATAGCATGCAGCTGCCAAAGCAAAGCCCATTTTACCCGTACTATGATTTGAAATATAACGTACAGGATCAATCGCTTCACGCGTTGGTCCCGCAGTAATGGTGACACGTTTTCCTGCCAGTAAACCAAACTTTTCCGCAATCGCACGTTGTGCTTTATGGAAGTAAGCAGCGACTTGTCTTGCCAAGTCCTCTGGTTCAGGCATACGCCCTAAACCTACATCACCGCAAGCTTGCTCACCTGCATCAGGCATAATGACATGCACGCTATCTTCAACCAAAGTTTGCAAATTACGCTGAGTCGCTTTTGCCGCCCACATCTGCTGGTTCATTGCTGGTGCCACCCAAACAGGTGCTTTAGTTGCTAAATATAATGTGCTGAGCAAATCATCAGCTAAACCATTTGCAAATTTTGCGATCGTGTCACAACTTGCAGGTGCGACTAACACTAAATCTGCCCAACGCGCCAATTCAATATGCCCCATACCTGCTTCAGCTTCTGGATCAAGTAGCTCCGTATGTACAGGATTACCCGAAAGTGCCTGAAAGGTTAATGGCGTAATAAAAGCTTGTGCGCCATGTGTCATGACCACACGGACATCAAAACCAAAGTCTTTTAAACGACGTACCAAAATGGCACTTTTATAGGCAGCAATGCCGCCAGTAACCGCCAATATAATGTTTTTATGAGGAATAACACTAAGATCGAAGCTCACAAACAGGATACCTTGCTGTTGCAGTGGCGCTCACAATAGCATTAAATACGATCAGACCCAAGTGATGGGTTTTTAAAAAGTCATAAACACAATAAAATCAAAGTGAATTTAATAATGAATCAATCTATTAAGCAGTCCATCAAAGCATGGCCTGAACAAGAACGACCAAGAGAACGTTTATTACTTCAAGGGGCTCAAAGTTTATCCGATGCAGAACTTCTTGCGATTTTTTTACGCTCAGGTTCTAAACAACATTCCGCAGTTGAACTAGCGCGCATCCTCATTCAACACTTTGGTGGGCTTAATCCTATTTTTGATGCTTCACTTGAAGATTTATCCCAATTCAATGGCATCGCCTCCACTAAATATGCACAGCTCATGGCAGTAAAAGAACTTGGACGGCGCTATTTAAATAATCATTTTCAACAACAACGACTTTGTTTGGATACCTCTAGTCTAGTACTCGACTATTTACGCTATGAATTAATGGGT
This sequence comes from Acinetobacter sp. ATCC 27244, assembly GCF_000156555.1. NCBI lineage: Bacteria > Pseudomonadati > Pseudomonadota > Gammaproteobacteria > Moraxellales > Moraxellaceae > Acinetobacter > Acinetobacter sp. ATCC 27244. The sequence continues at coordinate 12,462 of NZ_GG665961.1, read as the reverse complement.
GAAAAACAAGAAGTCTTTGCGGTACTGTGTTTAGATGCTGAGTTAAGGAAGTTACATTTCAAGAAATTGTTTTTTGGTTCGCATCATTCGTGTAGTGTTTCATTGAATCAAACACTACGTTATGTATTACAACAACAAGCCTGCCAAATCGTGGTTGCGCATAATCATCCCTATGGAATTGCTCACCCTTCAACTGAAGATCTTTACCTTACACAACAGCTCAAACAAGCTTGTAAATTACTTGAAATCCATCTAATCGATCACTTTATTATTTCGCCTGAAAGCTATTTTTCTTTTTCTGAGCAACAACTACTCAACCCTACTAAAATCAAGCAATCTGGTCTTGACAAAGGTTAAAGCAAACGAGAATATCAACTGATAAAATTAATGATCCAAATAACATGATTGTTCGTGACCAGCCAAGTATTTTTAGAGTTTTGTTCTCATGGCGTGGGACAATTTTACCCAAAATTTTACCCTCACTCGGTTTTGTTATGCTGGTCTCAGCCATCATCGGTGGTATTGAGTATGTCAATTTATACCGCTTTCCTGAAATTCCATTAGTTGGCTTCACCCTGATCGGCGTTGTACTCTCGATTTTCCTTGGTTTCAAGAACAGTGCTTGTTATGAACGTTGGTGGGAAGCACGTAAACTGTGGGGTGTATTAATTGCCACAGCTCGACATTTTGATCGTGATTGTCGTGTTCTAACCCAAGCACGTCGTGAACGTGTAATCCAAAATGTGATTGTGTTTGCCAACGTTTTACGTGACCGTTTACGTCATCAAACTGCCAATCCTACAGAGCTGACTGAAACAAGTGGTTTAAGTCCGCAAGCGCTGACTCAACTCTATCAACAACAAAATGCGCCACAGTACACACTTAGCTTAATCCAATGGGAGCTTTTACAAGCACTCAAAGAAGGCGAAATCACAGATATTATTTATACTCAAATGAATCAACATGTAGCAGCATTAAGTGAAATGCAGACAGGCTGTGATCGTATTGCGAATACCCCGATTCCATTTGCGTATTCTGTTTTACTGAATCGCACGGTGTATTTTTTCTGTGTCATGTTGCCGTTTAGCTTAGGCTCGTTATTAGGCTTAGTCACACCTCTTTTAGTGGGAATCTTGGCTTATACTTTTCTCGGTTTGGATGCATTAAGTACAGAAATCGAAGAACCCTTTGGTACACAAAGCAATGACTTACCATTAGATGCAATGGTACGTAACATTGAAATCGAGCTACTGGGTACTTTAGGTCGTCCGACTCCACCGCCGATTCAGGCACATGATCATAATTTATTATGATGTTGGATATTTAAATTGCTCCCAAACCCCTCGTTGCCCTTCTTTAACTCGAGGTGTTTGTCCTAATTTAATCCAAGGCATATTGTCGCCATGAAAATCACTGCCAATCGATACCGCTAAATCACATTGCTGAATCATTCGATCCACCATTTGTCGAGTCGAAGCTGGTTCTATACTTGGTGGCAACTCAACGGCATCACCACCGCTTGCAGCAAATAACTCAATCAGATAGCGAATATTGGTCGCAGAAAGATCATAACGTGTTGGGTGCGCTAACACAGCAAAGCCCTGACTGGCATGAATCACGTCGATGGTTTCTTTTAATCCAACGCCATCAAACTTAACAAATGCTTTTTTGCCTTCTTTGAGAAAGCGATCAAATGCTTGTTGAGGGCGGCTCACGATATTCTTTTCGACCAAGGTTTTGGCAATATGTGTTCGTGTCACGCGATCCGCATGTCCATCAACTTTGGCGATCACCTCAGGATAAATATCAAAACCAATACATTTTTCCAATAAATCACAAATGACTTTTGCACGTTCGGCACGCACTTTCTTCTGCTGTTCCAGCAGTTCCCTGATCGGAGTTTCATCCTGCATATTCAAAGCGACAATATGCACCCCATAACTCTTTTTGGTATTTGGTCTAGACCATTGGCTTGAGACTTCTACACCTGAAATCAGCCGAATATCATAATCTTGAGCATGCTCATCAAGATAACGCTGCGCCCGCGTTAAACCATCCATCGTGTCATGGTCAGTCAGCGCTAAAGTATGAATTTTTAAATCCACAGCGGCTTGTACCAATTGCTCAGGAGAGTAGGTTCCATCGGAAATGAGCGTATGTGTATGTAAATCGACACCGAACATGGTTTGTATTATGCTATCTGACCTATTTCATCACTGTACTGTAACATGAAAGCGTTGCTCGACTATCTCCCTCTGATTATCTTCTTCTATTTTTATAAAACCACTGACCCTAAAGATAGTCAGCATCCATTGTTGGAATTGGTTGGCAGTACTGGCAATACCGATCAAAACCACATTCTTGTCGCAACCTGTGCCTTACTTATTTCCACATTGGTAGTGTATGGCTGCTTATTTTTATTCCAAAAATTTAAATTGGAAAAAATGCAGTGGTTTATTGTGGTCATGTCCGTCATTTTTGGTGGTATTACCTTAGCATTCAGTGATGTAACCTATATCAAATTAAAAGCGGTCATTATCAATGTCGGAATTGGTCTCGGCTTTTTGATTACCCCATTATTCAACAAAGAACGCATGCCCATTATCCAGAAAATGCTTGGCTCAGTCTTGGAGCTCAGTAAAAAAGGCTGGATGAATCTTAACTGGGCATGGTGTGGTCAATTCTTCTTACTCGCAAGTTTGCATTATTTCTTCGGCTTTTTATTTTTAGATGGAAAATACTGGGGCGAATTCACTGCTTTTGGCGATATTATCGTTTCTCTCAGTTACCTTGCTGTTATACTATTTTGCTTGAGAAAGCATTTTAAAACCACCACCTAATTTCCGTTATTGAGCCAATGCTATGCCCTATTTCGTACTCAGCTGTACTGATCGTGAAGGTACTTTAGAAAAACGTTTAGCAACACGCCCACAACATATAGAACGCCTACAAAAACTAGATGATGAAGGACGTTTGATTGCTGCTGGTGCTCACCCAATCGATCCCAATAATCCACAGGCTGGTTTTCTGGGCAGCACGATTATTGTTGAATTTGATAGCCGTGAAGCATTGGATGTGTGGATTGAAGAAGAACCATTTTTAAAAGAAGGAATTTACGCAAGTATTGACGTAAAACCTTTTAATAAAGCTTTTCCAAAAGGGTAAATCATGCGTATTGCACTACCAAGCTTATTCGCTCTAGGTTTACTCTTTAATACTACAATTTGGGCTGTAGAAACTACACCAGCAGTTACAACCGCTCCTACCACACAAAGTACTGCGAAACCACTCACAGCAGAACAAATTGCCAAAGCGAAACAACAGCAAGAAGCAAAAGTAAAAGCACTGGTTCAAGATCAAGCCAATCGCTTAAAGCAACTTGAACACGCCAATCTTGAAGCCCTTGCACAAAATCAGGAATTGCAGTTAAAAAATGATAATTTAACAGTGCAAGTCCAAGTGCTACAAAGCGAACGTAGTGCTCAGATGTTCTTATATGGTGCTATGACGATCGCGGTAGGTGTCATTCTCGGCTTCTTTATTGCTAGCTATGTTTACACCAAACGTCGCCGTCAATGGTAAACACAATACTGTAATTTATGTCTCACTCATCAAAAATACAAACCGCTGAATTGGATTGGGAAATGGTCGATGGTATTGACCTTCCCATTTCTAAACAGTTTGGCGATGTCTACTTTTCCAAAGATAATGGTTTACTCGAAACTCGCCATGTATTTTTAAATGGCAATGATTTAAACGAGCGCCTATCACAACTCAACGACTATCAATATTTCTGTGTGGGTGAAACGGGTTTTGGTACAGGTTTAAATATTTTAACCTTGTGGCAACTCTGGCAACAGATTCGTCCAAATAACCACAGCCATTTACATGTCATTAGTGTAGAAAAATTTCCGCTTTGCCGAACTGATTTGATCCGAGCGCTGAATGCTTGGCCAGAGTTAGCGCCTCTAGCACAAAAACTCATTGCACAATATCCCCTGCCTATTGCAGGATGTCATCGTCTTAGTTTTCCAGAGGAAAGATTTAGCATCGATTTGTGGTTAGGTGACGCACAAGATATTTTCCCAAATATCCCTAAAACACAAACTGTTAATGCATGGTTTCTCGATGGTTTTGCACCTTCTTGTAACCCAGACATGTGGCAAGAAAATGTGCTGAATAATATCATACGTTTATCTGATTTTGGAACGACCTTTGCGTCCTTTAGTGTAGCTGGTGTACTCAAACGAGGATTGAAACAACATGGTATTCAAATCAGTCGTCCACGTGGTTTTGGTCATAAAAGAGAAATGCTCAAAGCGATTTGGCTCGATCAAGCATCCTCGGAAACGCATTCGATCGATTCAATAAAAACAGTCATTCGTGCTCAAAATGAGCAAATACCCCAGTTCACCAAGCAACAGAAAATCGCAATTATCGGCGCAGGAATTGCGGGTTTAAGCACAGCATGGGCATTTGCCCAGCGTGGTCATCAAATCACGATCTACGAGCAAAATGAGCCACTCTCAGGCGCATCAGGTAATCCTCTTGCCTTACTCAACCCCAAATTATGTCCAATCGAACAGGCACATGAACATTTGATGACCTTAAGCTGGCAGCATGCATTGAATTTTTATGCACGTTTCAAAGCTTTTAGAGCCATTCAAGTTGAGCAAATGGCCTTAAAGAATCCAGATGAACTGTTGCAACTAGCCGAACAATATCCTGATCAAGTATTAACGACTCATACATCGGATGAAATTAGGCCTCAAACAGAATTTCCGAGTTTGACGTTACAACAAGCAGGTGTCGTGGTACCACATCAGCTCCGTGATGAAATCTTACAACATCCCAACATTGCTGTGAAAAAAGCCAAAGTTTCACGCTTAAATAGCATAGGAACGCAAACTGAGCTATGGCAAGATCAACACCACCTCGCCACTGCCGATCAGGTCATTGTCTGTTGCGCAAAGCAAAGTGCAGCATTGTTTGACCATTATCCTGTTTTAAAACCGATTCGTGGGCAAGTGAGCTGGGTTGAAAATACCAATCAAGCATTATCTCTTGAACAAGCCTATAGCTATGGTGGCTATTGCATGCAATTGGATTCATCACAATTGATCTTAGGTGCATCCTTTTATCCGAATCGTGATGACACTGAAGTTTTGCTTGAAGATCATGTGCATAACTACCAACTTATCCACAGTATCTTTCCAACATATGCAGAGCAACTTTCCGCTACAGATACTTGGCAAGGTCGAGCATCAGTTCGTGCACAAACTTTGGATTACTTTCCGTTGGTAGGCAAGATACAAAACGATCCACCTATTTATACGTTTGCGGGTTTAGGTTCTAAAGGTTTTTTATTTGCACCATTATGCAGTGAGATCTTGGTGGCATTGGTATTAGGTGAACTTTGTCCTGTACCACAAAGCTTATTGAGTAAACTCGATCCTCAACGCTTTCAAAAGAAAGCTAAAGTAAAAAAACCGTATTATTCAGGTTAAATTATTATTTATTTATAACGATGACTTAAATCTATTTTTTAAATTTGCCAAAATACATAATGTATCTTGGCAAATTTTAGGGTTCTTTTAAGCACCTTGCTCCAAAGGCAAGCCGGCATCACGTGCTGCACGTGTTCCGCCCATGAGAACCACATATTCACGAGAACTATCAATCCCGTCTAACAACTCTGCCGCACGTGGTGCTTTACTACCACCACCACATAGAATATAAATCGGCTGATCCGCTGCAACTTGAGTCAAACTATCCGCATTTAACTCAGCAATTGGACGATTCATCGCCCCTTTAACATGAGCCTCTGCATACGCTTTGGTATCTCGGACATCCCAAATGACAGCGCCTTCTGGGAACTCAAATGTTGTAATTTCTTGTTTACGGATCATTGTGCACTCCTTTGATGTAAACAACACTTGGCAAATGAAGAAAACCCCCTTAGCATCTCAGATATTCTTTCCCTTTGTAAAGGTCTAACCATGCCTTCTTTTGATATTGTTTCTGAATTAGAGTTATTTGAAGTCAATCATGCTGTGCAAAACACCCAAAAAGAGATTGGTACTCGTTTTGACTTTCGCGGACAAGACGTTTCGATTGAGTTAAATGAGAAAAATAAAGAAATTAAAATCTCAACTGAAAGTGACTTCCAATGCGAGCAAGTTTATACCATGCTCGAAAATCACTTCTACAAGCGTAAAGTGGATGTACAAGCTTTAGATCCTCAAAAAGCAACGGCTTCGGGCAAACATGTTGTTCAAGTGATCAAGCTTAAGGATGGACTTGACTCAGATACTGCAAAAAAAATTAATAAAGCCATTAAAGAAAGTGGCATCAAAGCGCAATCTTCTATCCAAGGAGACAAAATCCGTGTCACGGACAAAAAGCGCGATACTTTACAGCAGGTGATGAACTTTTTACGTGAACAACAATTTGGTCTACCACTGCAATTTAATAATTTCAAAGACTAAGCAATAGGTTCGCTATGGCAAAAGATAACCGCCTTTATACGCTGGTTAAAACCACTTCTAAATTTCCGAAAAGCATCCGTAGCACACTATGGAGTAAAGCCTTTGGTCGTGTTGTTCCAATGGTTGGAACTGCAAATATTCGCTATTTAGAAGTGGATAAAGACCATGTCGCAGTTCGTATCGAAAACCAACGTAATATGCAAAATCATATTAAAGGCGTTCATGCTGCGGCAATGGCATTATTAGCTGAAACAGCAACGGGCTTCTTAACAGGCTTACATGTACCCGATAATCGTATTTTATTGATTAAATCGTTACATGTAGATTATTTGAAAGTGGCACAAGGTGGTTTGACTGCAACAGCAACATTATCAGCCGATCAACAAAAGTTTATCGCTGATAATGAAAAAGGCGAGTTATTGATTCCTGTGACCGTTATTGATGATTCTGGCAATGAGCCCATCCAATGCCAAATGCTTTGGGCATGGCTACCAAAACGTAAAAAATAGTAACTGATCTAAACTTCTTTGAGATTAGTTTTCAGCCCAAGATAAATACACTTGTATTTCTTGGGCTTCTTATTATGAAAAAAATTTATTTTCTTCCACTTATACTTTCCCTGACAGTTATTAGCGCCTGTACTTCAGTTCTTTCAAACACCCCGCAGATCCGTTCATCCGAGCTAACAAATACTGTTAATCTCTCAGAACAAAATAAGAAAATTGTGGTTGATTTCTATGAAGGTATTTTTCTAAAACATCAAGTTAAAGCATACGCAGATCGTTATATTGGTGATCAATATATCCAACATAATCCTAATGTACCTGATGGTAAAATGCCTTTTGTAAACTTCTTTACGCAAAAATTTAGCAATAATCCTCAGGCAAAAAATGTCATCAAGAAAGTAATTGCTGAAGGAGATTTAGTCGTTCTTCACGTGCATTCTACTGAAAATGATAGTGATCGAGGCAGAGCGATTATTGATATATTCCGTGTGGAAAATGGAAAAATTGTAGAGCATTGGGATGTGATACAAAATATTCCAGAAAAAAGTAAGAACTCAAATACCATGTTCTAGACCTTGTGCTAATAAAATAAGACCAAAACTAGTTTTGGCCTTATTTTTAATCGCTTACACAATTTTTTCAATCATAAGCATTAACTGCTGCAAATATTCAGCATCCATCTCATCAAATTGATTCAGCTCTTCACTATCAATATCCAGAACGCCAATACATTCACCATTCTTCATTATCGGTAACACGATTTCTGATCTTGAAGCAGAGCTACATGCAATGTGTCCTGGAAACTGATCTACATCAGGCACAATCATTACTTGCTGCTGTTCCCACGCAGTGCCACACACGCCACGGCCTTTGGCTATACGAGTACATGCGATCGGCCCTTGAAATGGTCCCAATACTAATTCATTTTGTTTAACAAGATAAAAGCCAATCCACAGCCAATCAAATTGTTGTTTTAACGCTGCACAAATATTCGCAAGATTGGCGATCACATCAGACTCACCCTCAACAATTGCCTGAATTTGCGGAATAATACTTTGATATTGCTCTGCCTTATCACCTTGCTGTAAAACTAATTCTTCAGCCATTCTCTTTATTCCAAATAAAATATTTTTAGCGCATTACTAATCACAAAACCTTAGCTTTATCGACTGCTGCAAAAGCCTGTTTAATCTCCTCGGCGATCACACGCTTATTACCATTTATGTCAACTGCCACAAAAGTAAACACACCTTCCGTAATACGAACAGGTTCACGAGAGTCATCATGGCTATTCCATACTTCAATTTGGACTTGTACTGAGGTGTTACCCACTTTCAAAATTTTGGTATAACAACTAATAACATTCCCAACCTTCACGGGAACAAGAAAACTCATCTGATTAATTGCAATGGTTGCACAACGCCCTTTACTCAACCGCTCAACGTGAATGGCACCGGCTAAATCCATCTGTGAAACAATCCAACCACCAAACACATCCCCGCTCCAGTTGGTATCAGCTGGCATTGCAATTGTCTGTAACGATAGAATTCCTTCAGGCTGGTTTAGGCGCTCCGTCATGTTAATGTCCTTGATGTTGTTGTAATTGCTGGTCTAACCATTGTTGTAACTCTGGCGCCCGTAAAGCACCACTAACTCTTGCCAACTCTGTCGTTTTATTCATTAAAACCAGTGTTGGAATACTACGAACATTAAATGCAGCACTCAAACGAGGATTTGCCTCAGTATCAATTTTTGCAAAAATGACATAAGGATTTTGCTTAGCAACCTGAGCAAAATGCGGTGCCATCATTTTACAAGGACCACACCATTCAGCCCATAGATCAATCAAAACAGGGAGATCATTATTGCTAATAAAATGACTAAAATTTTGTTCGTTTAACTCGATCGGCGTTAAAGGTAATAAGGCTTGATGACATTGGCCACAATTTGGATGAACAGCTAGCTTTTCTTCAGGAACACGATTTTTTGCACCACAGGATGCACAGACAATAATCATCACATCACTCCAATATGTTGATGTAAAAATTCTAATTGGGTTGTGACCGCTTTTTCAAACCAAGAACCATGATAAATATCAAAATGCTTCATTTCCCACTCATGATAGCTCACAAAAGGGGCGATATTGGTTGCGGCTTCACGACTAGATGCGATGGGAATCAAACTATCTTGTTTTGCTGCAATGAATAAAACTGGAATATTTATCTTGCGTACATACTGAATAGGACGATAACGCATTAAATTAAAAAAAACACGAGCAGGAACTTCCCCACTCCAATAATAATCAGGATTCACAATGGAATGATAGCCATAATAACTATCAGAGGTTGGTAGAAAACATAATTTATATTGGTCCACAACAGGTAATGTCTTTGGTACTAACCCCATTTTTGATCCCATATAATCTTGGCTAGAACGCTTTAACGCTTCGGGATAACGCTGGAGTGGATAAAGTTTAGCGGTTTCAGCACCATCAACATAAGGCACTTGTACCATGACAGCTTGAATATTTTTTAGATCCGTGGCCAAACTCAGGACATATCCACCACTTAAAGAAGTTCCCCAAAGAATGATTCGTCTGTTATCAATCAATTTACAATTTGACGCAAACTGAACAATCGTCTTCCAGTCATCAAGCTGAGCCGTTAAAGAAACTAACTCTCTGGGCTTTCCTGTACTCCCCCCCCAATAGCGATAATCAAATAAAATGACCGCATATCCTGCTTTCGCAAACCGCTGAGCATATTGAACTAATTTAAATTGACGTAACCCAGCAAACCCATGAGCCATGATAATAACCGCAGGTTTAATGTTAGCTTTCGGAAGATAAAAATCTGCTGCGATTGTTTCATCACCACTCGGAACATACAACGGCTCAACGGTATAGGTGTGCATGCGCGCTCCATTTCATTATCTTTTTACTGAACATCACTTATTTGTTATAGACATTTAAACTCAAGATCAAGCTTAATGCTATGATAGAGCATAAAATGTTTTGTTTGTTTTTGGAGTGACAAGATGTCAGAGAATGTAGGTTTTGCAGGTCAAATTGGCCCAGAACACGTAGAACAAGTTGTTGAAAAAGGCTTTAAATCTATTATTAACAACCGTCCTGATATGGAAGGTGGCCCTGAACAACCAACTAGTGCTCAGATCGAAGAATCAGCGCGTAATGCAGGATTAGATTATGTTTATCAACCTGTCGTTGCTGGTCAGATTACTGAACTTGATGTTCGTGCATTCGCAAATCATTATAATGAACTCCCAAAACCAATCTTAATGTTCTGCCGCACTGGCAATCGCTCTAACAATTTATATCAACTCGCCAAACAAATGGATTTGTTGGATGATTAATATTTTAAATTAATTAAGCCATCCGAATAAAAAGACCAACTTACTAGCTAGTAAGTTGGTCTAAATTTTTAATTAATATCTATTTAATTTCTAAATAGACAGTTTGAGATTTACCGCCAGGAACATTTGTTGTTAATTTCACATCATCTCCTGCCGCACATTTAAGAAGTCTAACGGTATAGCTAACAACCTCATTACCAACATTACCAAATGTATTTGGTGTAAATAATTGCATGGTACTCGGTACTGGTAACGAGCCACTAATAATCTCTGCCTCACATGAGTTATTATTTTCAGTGTTATCTTTTACAGTAACAGAGACACCAGTTCCTGATGGCATCGGTACTGTTTTCTGAGTATTACCAAAAACTTGGAATTTAAAACTTCCATTTCCAGATAAAATTCGTCCAGTATCTTGTTCAATACCACTCCCCCAAACAAAAGTCGGTGTATCATGAGAGAAAGCAAACAAAAGCTGCTGACGTAAAATAGCACTCAAACCATTATTACAAGTGTTTGGAACATTAGGTTGCGAAATTGATGAAGCTGCACAAGCTAAAGCACCTGATGCTTTCGTATAAATAAACTCACCCACATTATGTATATTATCTTCGTTATCATCGCGGAAGATACTACCAATATTATGGGTTAGTTGATCAACACCTTCTGTGTATAGCTGATCACCATTAACGTCAATATAATCCTTATCACCTTCCACATAGGCTAATACAGTAACACGATTGTTTATAGGACGAGGATTTTGAGTAATTAATCTAACCGAACATTCCCCCTTAACTGAAGCACAACTCGGTTCAATTCGCCCACCCTCTGAAACAAAACTAATTACCGTACCATCTGGTACTGGATTACCCAAACGATCAGCCATACGGGCTACAATCGTCGAAACATCACCATCGATATCCGTTCGTAAGGCTTGCTTTGTTACAGACAAACTTAGTGCATTTTGAGTAACTCGCCCACTTGAAACAGAAACATCTTTAGATCGAACAAAAACGTTTTTATCAGATACTAAAGTTGCTTGAATCTCTACAGGGCCAGGAGTATTACCTGGATACAAATTCACACGTACCTTACCAGAAGAATCACTTTTTACGATTTTAGAAGCGCGATTCCCTAATGATACGAATTCTAAATCTATAGGGGCATCAATAATTTTAAGTTCAACCTCTTTATCTTTTGCAGGAGAACCATTTGCATAAAGTGTAAATTCAATCTGTCCAGAAGCAGCAGATCCACTACTCTTAATACCAAGATTAACAGGACTAGTTGTTGTATAAACCAATGAATCAGGCTTAATTTGCGCAATCTGTACAGGTATTTCTAAGCGAGGAATGTTCTGACCGCTAACACCAATTGTTTGTGAACTTTCACAAAGTTCGCCATTGGCCGCAATTGCTTTATAAGAAGTTACAATGTTTCCTTGATTAGAAGAAACCACTGTAGCTGGTTCAAATGTACCGCAAGTTGCATCAAAAGTTACACTTACATTATTCTGTGGTGAAAGTGTTGTAGCATTTAATGATTTCAAAGTAACATTTGTTGTACCACCAACCTCAAGATTGTTTTCTGCTACTTGTAAGTCACTTAAAATAATATTTGTCGCTTGTAAAGAAAAGTTTTTAGGCGATGTCGCTACTGAAAGACCATTGTAATCAGCAGATGCTGAAATTTGATAAGCACCTGTTATATTAATATTTTCTGGACGAACTGAAATAATTGCATATCCATCTGCATTTGTTAAAACAGCACCATTTGAACTACCTAGTATCACCCCTCCAGTTGCGGAGAAAGTGACTAAAGCACCTGAAATACCATTATTTGACTGATCTGTTACTTTTACTTTTGCAATCACACCTTCACTAGTTATTGCTACTGTTGGAATATTATTCTGATCTAATAATTCAAGTGCACCAATATTAACTGCTTTTACCTCTTCACCTGTACCAGGATTAGTTGGATTAGTAGAAGAATCACCTCCTTGGTTATTATAGTACCCCTTACTACCACCACCACCACAGCTTGCAAGTAAAATAGCCATACTGATAACAGACAACTTGAGTGTAAGTTGTTTTTTG
>NZ_GG665962.1:254104-297796 GCF_000156555.1 Acinetobacter sp. ATCC 27244 | reverse complement strand
ATAGAGGATTAGAAATGAGTTGCAAGAGGTTTTTCACATCTACCAGAACGACTGTCTACTTCTTGCACAAATAGGGCTGAAAATGTGGAATTTTATCTATTATTTGCTCGGTTTTATTTTTTTCTTGCCAATGTAAAGGTCGACAATCAATGTATTCACAATAACCTGATCCTTGATACGCCTCATTATTCCAAAAAAGCTGATAGTTAAAACTTCCGACATAACCTGCAGCTAATCCAAATTTATAATCACCACGACTTTGACCATGTAATTGAAAAACAATCTGATCACCTTGCTGGTACTGCCAAATAAATTCTCGCGCTAAGTACATATCACGTCCATTTGGCGTTCGTACTTTTGGATAAACTCGCATAACATCAAAACTCACATTTTGATTGTAAAGTATGCTTGGTTGTTGATCATATTGAACTTCTATTCGAGTAAAAATAATCTGATTCCATTGATTTCTTAACTCTGTGAGAATAATTTGCAATTCAGCATGGACTTGAATAATTTGATAGGTAAAGAAGTGAAATGCAATAAAAGGTAAATGTACAGCGCGAGCATGTTTTAAAACCCCTTGTGCTGCGATTTGATATTTTTGTTTTTTATATACCAGTTCCCCTTCGCATTGACATCGTGTATACCAATAATCAGCAACTCCCCATTGTAACGCAGAGTGATTTTCAACTTCAGCAAATGTGTTTACTTTTAATTCACAACTAAGCTCATCATCAAAGCGCTTAAAATAATAGTTGGGTGGATCAACATGGATATGATCAATATTTAAAAATTGATAACGATCAACATCAAATTGGCACTGATCTTTTGCGCTATAACTTTTAAGATGCCCAACCGTTGCTACACTACTGCTCACCAATACGGTTGCTGTATCAATTGCGGTTGTCATTACTGCACTCGCGTTATAGCAAACCGGAATGCGTGGCTGTCCAATGAGGCTGATAAAATTCAGATAATGGAAGGGCGCTGGAAGATTCGGCAGGATCAATGCCTGATAAACGATTTTAAACAAACCTTTAGGTGGATAGAAGATTAGAGCATCTGACTTATTGAGGTTCAGCTGCTTTAATTGATTATTACTGATCAATATTGGCATACTGAACCTCCATTTTTTAAGTTGTTATTTTTGAATCATTCTTTTTCGCCAACAAAGTCGTTACAAATCCAGAGAGGATATAAATAATACAAACTGTCAATATCCCTACTGGAATGTTGTACGTGATCGCTGCAAAAATCAAGACCACGGGCAACATCACAACAAAAGGTACACGCTTACGGTCCATTTGTTTAAATGAGTAATACTTAATATTTGAAATCATGAGCAAACCTATACCAACCATGACAGCGGCATTAATAATTTGAATCACAATGTCTTTTAAATCAAAAATAAATGGAAAATCACGCCCGACCCACACCATCGAAATCACAGCTACAGCAGCGAGTGGACTTGCAATACCAATAAAATAACGCTTATCGACCACACCAATCTGTACATTGAAACGAGCTAAACGGAAAGCTGCACAAGCGGTATAGATAAAACAACATGCCAAACCTATACGACCAAGATCGTGTAAACTCCAGCTATACATCAAAATTGCAGGCGCAACACCAAAAGCAAGCAGATCAGATAATGAGTCGTATTGTTCACCAAACGCACTCTGTGCCCCGATTGCACGTGCTACACGCCCATCTAAACCATCCAACAATGCAGCTAAAAAGATTGCATAAATCGCTTGATTAAAATTACCATTCATACTTGCAATGATGGAATAAAAACCAGATAGAAGCGCCGCTGTTGTAATTAAATTCGGCCACAAATAAATTCCACGACGTTTTACTTTTTGCCCTTCCTGCGTATGCTCTTCCTCTTCCACTTCAAATGTAATGCCATCGAAAGTTCGACCATCTTTATTTAAATCAGAATCAGGTTTCAGAGAATTTGTCATTATTTTCAATTCCTCAACAATATCTTGATGTTGATGGGTTATTCACCCACCAACCAACGCACTGCGGCATGACCGCCAATTTCTTGCATACGCAAATGTGGAAATAACCATTGTAATGCTTGATCCGCATCTTCCGAAAATTTCCAAGGTGGGTTAATCACCAAAAGCCCGCAACCATTTAGCCCCACAGGCGTATCATCAGGCCATACACAGATTTCGCAAACCAATTGACGGCGAATGCCTGTTTTAAACATTTTCTTTTCGAAACGTTCAATCATGGCGCGATCTTTAATTGGATACCATACAGCAAACACACCAGTCGGCCATTTTTTATGAGCAGCTTGGAGTAATTCGACTAATTGTGGGAAATCTTTACGCTCTAGTTCATATGGTGGATCAATCATGACCAACCCACGTTTTTCTTTTGGTGGGATAACGCCGAGCAAACCCTCATAAGCATCTCGCTCATGTAAACCCATGCGTTTATCACGGATATTTTGGCGTAGCTGTTGAAACACATCACGCTGCATTTCAAAAACAGTTGCCTTATCAATTTCACGCATTCCTTGCAAAGCAAACCACGGGGAACCCGGGTAACTACCTTTGCCCTCTTCGGCACGTAAACTTTCAACTAGTTTCAAATATTCTTGCACACCCTCAGGTGCTTGACGCTTTTCTATCTCGCCCAACTGTACGAGACGATGGATCCCTGTTAAAAACTCACCAGACTTTTGCGCTGGTGCAAGAGATAAGTCATATTTACCTGCCCCACCATGGGTATCGATATATCGATATGGCTTATCTTTAGCATTTAAACGATTAAGCAGTTGAAGCAAAAGCACATGCTTCATAACATCGGCAAAGTTACCTGCATGGAAATGGTGACGGTAATTCATGTTGACAATTATTCCTCAATTCAAAGGATAGTTTATCATGAAAATAAAAGCTATTCTTTAGCGTTGATGTGATCAGCTAAAATTGTACTGTAATCAAATGAATGTTAACTGGAGCTGTATGCAATCCACCTCTCTTCCTACATCTTGGAATATTGATCAAATTTTAGATGATTTAAATACGTCTGGTTTTGCTTTAGTGAATGACGCGTACCCTAAAGAATATATAATCGATCTGGTTCAAGAATGTAGTCTTCATCTGGAGGAGTTTCGAGCAGCGGGAATACAGAATGGCGTTGTCAGTCATATTCGAAGCGACCACATTTTATGGATTGATCATCAACTGCCCATCGCACAACAACACATCAAGACCTTACAAAGCTTATCTCAAACGTTAAATCAAGCATTCTATCTCGGGATTAAAGAGGTAGAAGCACATTTTGCTTGCTATAACGCAGGTGAGTTTTACGCGTTACATCGCGATAATCCGCAACTAAAAAATGATCGAATGATTTCAACTGTTTTCTATCTACACGAACATTGGCAGGAAGACTGGGGTGGTCAATTGCGTTTACAGGATAAGAATGGGGAGTGGCATATCATTCAACCTACCCCCAATCGCCTTGCTATTTTCCAAAGTGATATATTGCATGAAGTTCTTCTCTCCAAACAACAGCGTCTCTCTATTACTGCATGGTTAAGAAGTGGAAATTCTATTTGGAATAATTAGGATCGAATGAATATCAAGGGACACTAAACCTTTAAATTTCTCAAAACAACCTTATATAACCTACCTAACTGACGATTTTTGTGGATCAATGCATGTCGAATGAAACCAAACAGGTAATTTCTCGGATTGGGGAAACAGACCAACTTTATTTAAGTGGCAACACCCCCGAGCTTGCTTTAGAACGTGCGGACTTACGTTTGCAGTTAGTGATGCACAGCCATGTTCGTCAGGAACAATTACATTTTCTACAAGAAGCAATTGTATTACTTGAACAAGCACGTATTGAACACGAAGAGATGCCTTTAAGCTTGTATTTGAGTTTGTCACTGTATTTAGCTAAAGCATATATGATTTATTTTGAGCTCAACAAAGAGCAACGTTTCGCTTTGATTACACAACAGATCTTAAAACCTTTAGCACATCATGATCACTTAGACATTTATTTCTTTCTCGCCTATGCATCTGTTGTAAAGCAAGAATATGCACTTACTCGACATTGGTTGAAAAAATATGTGTCTTGCCTAGATCATGATCTTGAATTGCTTCAAGCCCACCCTGCTTTCGATCAAGTACGACAAGAGGCTTGGTTTAAAACACTTCTACGTAATAAAGCTCACTAATGATTTGTGAGCTTTATTTATTTTTTTATGATTATTCCGTGCTGTCTACATGCAATTGTTGATTTAACTCATCAATCACTATCGCCCATTCATCATCTTTTTCCCAATGACTTTTTAAAAAATCTCGCTGCCCTGCACTCCAAAAATCAGCTTCATGCAGTTTTTCCTCGGCACGTAATTGATGCGTTTGGATAAAAAGCTCCATAGCCGCTTCATCCGCTTCTAACCCAAGCTGTTCAAATAACAGTTCTAGTGTAGGTTGTTGTTCAAACATGTTTATTCTCCCTTAGCTTTTTTCTTCTTTTAATGTATCAATAAAGCACGCACTATTGCAGTGAAGCACTTTGTTTTCTTGTTGTTTTTTGTGTGGTTCCTACACAATAAAAATGCCCCCAATCGGAGGCATTTTTTAATTTATCAGTGATAAATTATTTTAGCATATCAGCAATTGCTGCACGCTCTTCTTCAAGTTCGTTCAACGTGAAGTTAATACGCTCACGGCTGAACTCATCAATTTCTAAACCTTGAACGATTTTGTATTCACCGTTTTCAGTTGTTACAGGGAAACCGAACATAACGCCTTCTGGAATACCATATGAACCGTCAGATGGGATACCCATAGTTACCCATTTGCCGTTTGTACCCAATGCCCAGTCACGCATATGATCGATTGCAGCATTTGCAGCAGAAGCAGCAGAAGACAAACCACGCGCCTCGATGATCGCAGCACCACGCTTACCAACTGTTGGAAGGAATACATCCTTATTCCACTCAGCATCGTTGATTTTGTCTTTTAAGCTTTCACCATTTGCAGTCGCAAAACGGTAGTCAGCATACATCGTTGGAGAGTGGTTACCCCAAACCGTTAATTTTTCGATATCAGCAACAGCAACACCAGCTTTTTGAGCGACTTGAGTCAACGCACGGTTGTGGTCAAGACGTAACATCGCTGTGAAGTTTTTCGCAGGAAGATCTGGAGCAGAGTTCATTGCGATATAAGCATTTGTATTTGCAGGGTTACCTACAACCAATACTTTTACATTACGGCTAGCAACTTCGTTTAATGCTTGACCTTGACCGATGAAGATTTCACCGTTTACTTTCAATAAGTCAGCACGTTCCATACCAGGACCACGTGGACGAGAACCAACTAATAATGCATAGTCAGCATCTTTGAATGCAACTTTAGGATCATCAGTTCCGATCATGCCTGCCAATAATGGGAAAGCACAGTCGTCTAACTCCATCATTACGCCTTTAAGCGCTTGTTGGGCTTTCTCAACAGGAACTTCAAGCAATTGTAAAATTACAGGTTGATCTTTACCAAGCATTTCACCGCTTGCGATACGGAATAATAAGCTATAACCAATTTGACCTGCAGCGCCTGTAACGGCAACACGAACGGGTTGCTTCATGTAATTGTCTCCAATGAGGGTCCTTAATTGGACTAGATAGTGATTCTATCCAGTCAAATCATCATAAACGGCAAAGATTGTACTCTAAAGCAGCAGCATATGCATATAAAAGAGAATGAATTTCAACAAAAGTCTGATAGAAAATACAAATTAAGTGCAGCTAGAAAAGTTAATAGCTACCCTTAATTGTAAATTCACTTGGGCAACCTGTCACAACATGACTTGCACATTGTTTATACTGCCCATTTTTGTGATAACACACTCGGATCTCGGTCAAAATGGAGTCTGATCGTGAAGATTGGCAACTAAAACGAATACCATTTGCAGGTAAAGAGGGATTTAATTTAGTAAATTGTTGTCTCAGATTTTCTTTTTGTACACTAATCGTGTTTTGACTGGTCAGATCAGCAGGTATCTTTAAACGTTCAGCGAAATTAATAATCGTTCTATAATATTGGCTCGCATTCATCGGGACACAACCTCCAACATTTTGCCAAAGTTGTACCCGCTCAGTTTCATTCGGCATGACACGTGCGACCACGGTCGATTGCAATGGAGATAATGCGGCTGATGATTTTGTTTCGCAGTTCCGATTGACTGGAACTTCTGGCAATAAACTTGAAATTGTTAAAGAATAACCTTCCAAACACTTACGTTGTTTTTGTTTTGATGAATCTAAAGCACATACCGCTGGCGTCATTTCTACATGTAAAATATAGCCCGCGAGATTTTGGTTACTCGCAGCATATAATGATGAGGCAAACGAAAGCACAAGCATACAGCCTAAAGCCTGTACCCACCTTGTAAACCGTCGTTTTAAAAAATCTATTGATTTCATCAAATACCAAAACTTCATGACTTCAAATTTAATATCAGCTTATATTTCAAGGGCTATTTCGCACAGGAATCACACCCATCCTTTTCTCTAGGGACTGTGGCCCTTGCCCCAATACCACACCATAATGCGTTGCATTGGTCATGACATGTTTGACATAGTCACGTGTTTCCAACAATGGAATCGATTCTGTGTATTGATCTGCCGCCAAAGGTTGATTGTCAGGCTGCCAACGTCGTGCTCGATTAGGGCCTGCGTTATAACCCGCAGTAGCCAGCACTGCATTGCCGCTAAGTTGTCCCTGAATCATTGAAAGATAGAAAGTACCATAACGAATATTGGTATTCATTTCACTCAGCGCAGCTGGATTGTAGGTTTCACCCATTTGTCGCGCAATTAACTTTGCGGTATTTGGCATGATCTGCATCAAACCACCAGCACCGACATGAGAACGTGCTGTGGTGACAAAACGACTTTCTTGGCGCATTAAACCATATGCCCAAGCAGGATCTACACCTGCATTATTGCTATGGCTCGTGACGTTCGCACGATGAGGTGTAGCAAATCGATAGGTATCGTTGTGACGGGTGGTCGTACGATCAGCAGCATAAATTGCCCGATCATACCATCCCATATCATGCGCGCGTTTTGCAGCAGCGAGAATCAAACCATCATCTTGCTGTAAATAAGCTTGGCGTACTGCCCAATTCCACTCACGATTGATATATGTGGCTGGTGCATTAATTTCTCTAAGGGTAAATGCACGTCTAAAATGGATATTTTGATTAAGTCGTTGCGTATCTTGGGCAGAGGGTTGCTCATTAAATGGTTGATGGTGATAACGCTGGCCCAAACGGTCTTTGGCCAACAAATGATGATAATCATCACCAGCTTGAGCCAATTTACGATAAATCTGCTGTGCTGCTTGCTTAGACGCAGCATCGGCACGTTGCTCAGACGCTCTTGCTAACCAATACTGCCAACGATCTTCTTGTTTTTGCGTCACAGACATCGCATCTATTGCCCGAATCAGACTTTCCCAAGAACCAAATCGAATGGATTGTCTTGCATAAATTTCGGCTTCCTCAGGACTAAATGGATAACCATAGCTTTGATCAAATGCAGTTAATACTTCACGATTAAAACCATTTTTCATCACAGTCGTACCTCCCACATAACCGACTGTACGATATAGATATTGTTGTACAGCTTGTGGCGTATCTTGAAGCGCACGAGGAAGATTCGCCAATGCATTGGTTAGATCACTATCCGCGACCCGCCCCAAAGCAAAAATCAAATATGCATAATCTGCGTCGTTGTTTTTAGCAGCGCTCCATAGATAGCCCAATGGATTGGCTTGAATCTGATTGAGCTGTGCAAGCGATAAATTCAGCCCCATTGATTGTGCTGTGGTGATCGCAAAGCCAGATTGCCCCGCACGTAGTTGTGACCACAAGCGATGTTGGCGATCTTGCGCGGTCATCAACGGGCTAGCCAGCATCAATCGCCCTAAACCATTACATGATTCAGGTTGTGTCGTGGTGGTTAACCAAATGTCTTTGTACTCTGCAAAAACAAGGCTATCTCCTGTTTGTGCTCGAACTTGGGCAACAGCACAGCTTTCTGCTTGATCAGGGTTTGTGACATAACTGAGTACGGGCTTGGCTTCAGCAAAGCTGGCGTATTTCACTTTTTCTTCAACATAGTCAGCTGCCAACTTTTCAGCCATTGCTGATTGTGGGTAGCGTTGAGCAAAACTAATAATGGCAGAGGCAGGCTGTGAGGCTAAATTGGTATTGAGTTTCCAGTATTCAGGGTAATACCCCAATACATCATTCTGCATTTGTTCTTGGAATTGATCGAGTAAAGCTATATTACTGGCATTTGCCGCACGCAAAGCATCATTGAATTGAATATCTAAAGCGTATAGGGATGAACATGCGAACATACCTCCCACTGCGAAAAAATAACGGAAACTGTTCTTATACTTCACTTTTTTAGCATCCATTGTTATCAAATCACGTTGCTTTTTCATCTTCATCAATCAATATGCCCTATTCACCCTAGTGATATAGTGTAATAAGTCTAGCTTTCCACTATTGTTGTGTTATGTAACTTACTGATTCATATTCATTAAAATGCATACAATTTTATTCACAAACTGTCCATTTTTGTCAGTTTTTTATTCTCTGCGTTCTGACAAAAATACTGTTATAATCCGCCGTTTATTTAAACCCATCTTGTTTAGGAGCCTGCATGACGGTTCAAACATTCATTCCAAGTGCGACACACGCTGCCTCAGAAAACACTGTTACCCAGCCAATGCACACCGCTGATGTTTCAATGAAGAAGTTATATATTGAAACGCAAGGGTGTCAGATGAATGAGTATGACAGTCATCGTATGGCAGATTTGTTAGGTGATTCACATGGCTATGTGCTCACTGACAATCCAAATGAAGCTGACATCCTTTTAATGAATACTTGCTCTATTCGTGAAAAAGCGCAAGAAAAAGTATTTAGTGGACTCGGCCGTTGGCGCAAACTTAAAGAGAAAAATCCTGACCTCGTGATTGGTGTCGGTGGTTGTGTTGCCTCTCAAGAGGGTGACAACATTCAAAAACGTGCGCCTTATGTCGATATGGTATTTGGTCCGCAAACCTTGCACCGTTTGCCGCAAATGTTAGATCAACATCAAGCGCAAGTTGAAAAACCAAAGAAAGAAAAAATTAAACTGGTCGATATCTCCTTCCCTGATATTGAAAAATTTGACTTCTTACCAGAACCTCGCGTCGAAGGCTTTAAAGCATTTGTTTCGATTATGGAAGGCTGTTCAAAATACTGTTCTTTCTGCGTGGTACCATATACTCGTGGTGAAGAAGTTTCACGACCATTAGATGATGTTCTAGCAGAAATCGCTGGGTTGGCTGAAAAAGGTGTTCGTGAAATCAGCCTACTTGGTCAAAACGTAAATGGTTATCGTGGTGAAACTTTTGAAGGCGGAATTTGTACATTCCCAGAATTACTTCGCTTAGTGGCAGAAATTCCAGGTATTGGACGTTTACGTTATACCACTTCTCACCCACTTGAGTTTTCAGATGAGTTGATTCAATGTTATCGTGATTTACCGCAAATGGTTTCGCATTTGCACTTACCTGTACAAAGTGGCTCAAACGACGTATTGCAAGCCATGAAACGTAACCACACCATTGATGTCTATATCGATAAAATAGCCAAACTCCGTAAAGTTCGCCCTGATATGCATTTATCAAGTGACTTCATTATTGGCTTTCCTGGTGAAACGGATCAACATTTCGCAGAAACCTTACAGTTCATTAAAGATTTAGACTTTGATCACTCTTATAGTTTTGTTTATTCAAAACGTCCGGGTACACCTGCCTCTGATCTTCCAGATGACACACCTGAACAAGTGAAAAAGGATCGTCTCGCACAAGTTCAAGAGGTGATTAAACGCTCAAGCATCGATAAAACTGATGCTATGCTCGGTAAGATCGAACGTGTCTTAATTGAGAAAGTATCTGATAAAGATCCAAATATCTTGATTGGGACAGCTGATAATACTCGTCTGGTTACATTTATAGGCGATGCAGCTTGGGTTGGTCGTTTTGCTGAAATCGAGATTACTGAAATTAAAACTTTAAATTTAGTTTATGGTGAACTCTTGAATCTTGAACCTGACGTGGCGTAATGTAGAGGTATTCTTATAAGTCAACAAAAAGGGCTTCTCTTGACTGCAGCGATTCGACGTACAGTAATGTTCCCTGAGATTTCCATGGAACGCTTAAAAAGCATGCTCGGTGCATATAACGGGCATTTAAAACAAATCGAACAACGTTTAGATGTCAAAATTACTCACCGAGGAGATGCGTTCTATCTCGATGGTGATATAGAAACGGTCGAAAGAGCCGAAGCATTATTGCAACGGCTCTATCAAGAGTCTGAAACATCACAACAAATCAGCGCTGATCTGTTACATCTCATGATTCAATCCTCACAATCCGAACGTGATTTCGAGTTGGTGGGTGAGGAGTTGGATGAATATGACGCGCCGATAGATGTGTATTTTCAAACACGCAAAGGACGAATTAATCCTCGCGGCGCTAACCAAAAGCGTTATGTACAACGTATTTTGCAAAGCGATATTTCTTTTGGTATTGGTCCCGCAGGTACAGGTAAAACTTACTTAGCGGTTGCCGCTGCGGTTGACATGTTAGAACGCAATGAAATTCAACGTATTTTATTGGTTCGCCCTGCTGTCGAAGCTGGGGAAAAACTAGGTTTCTTACCGGGTGATCTTACTCAAAAAATCGATCCATATTTGCGCCCACTATACGATGCTTTGTATGAGATGCTCGGTTTTGAGAAAGTTGCCAAACTAATTGAACGCCAAGTGATTGAGGTTGCGCCTCTTGCTTACATGCGTGGGCGTACACTCAATCATTCATTCGTGATTTTAGACGAAGCGCAAAACACCACACCTGAGCAAATGAAAATGTTCCTCACACGCTTAGGTTTTGGTTCTCGTGCTGTGATTACAGGTGATGTGACACAGGTTGACTTACCACGTGGACAGCAATCAGGCTTAGCACAAGCACTCCGTGTACTGGAAAATGTACACGAAATTCATATTACCCGCTTCCACTCTCGAGATGTGGTTCGTCATCAGTTAGTACAAAAAATTGTAGAAGCTTATGAAGGTTGGGACAGCGAACAACAGCGCTTGTCAGCTGAAGCTCGTGCCGAACGTAAAGCCAAGCAAGAAGCTCTAATTGCTGAGAACGATGAAAAAGCGGATGCACAGCATTAAGATGATTAAGGGTTTATTTTGAAAATCAATTTAAGTCTGCAACAAGACTTTCAAACTGCTGAGTTACCACTGAAACGTGGTCAAATCAAAAAACACATCGAAACCGCATTACGTCATGTCGGTTTCGATGCTGATTGTGAAATTGGCATTGCTTGTGTTGATCTAGCAGAAAGCCATGAACTAAATCTGCAATATCGGGAAAAAGATAAACCAACAAATGTACTTTCTTTTCCAAGTGACATTCCAGAGAAAATGCTAAGTTTGCTAGATGCTGAACCTTTGGGTGATTTGGTCATTTGTATGCCTGTGGTTTTGCAAGAAGCGAAAGAGCAACAAAAAACACCAATGGATCATTTCACACATTTATTGGTACATGGCATTTTGCATTTACTCGGTTATGACCATGAAACCAGTGAATCTGATGCTGAAGAGATGGAAGCATTAGAAATAGCAATTTTGAAGAAACTCAACATTGCCAATCCTTACCAAGCTGATGAAATCTAGTTGAAACGCTTATGTATGTTGTCATTTTTAAAGCCACAATCAATACACTCGATGCAACTTACTCTGAAATGGCACAAAAGCTGAGAAATAAAGCTTTAAGCCAATTTAACTGTATCAAATTCGAAGCATGTAGTGAAAATGGCTTTGAAATTGCGTTGTCTTATTGGCACAACCATGAAGATATCAGATATTGGCAACAAGACGCTGAACATCAAGTTGCTCAGCGTCTAGGTAAAGAAATATGGTACCAACACTTTAGCGTGGAAATTTGCAAAGTTGAGCGTGCTTACTCTAGTCAAAATGGATTGTGAATAACATTTAAGTTATCCACATGTTCAATAAAAAACGGCTGAATTCAGCCGTTTTTTATTTATTAAACTTTTAGAACTGATAACGTAACGTTAATGTTGCATTACGTGGTTCGCCATGTGTGATTTGCCCATATGCAGGGAATACACCGTAATAATCTTTATCAAATACATTGTTAATATTTAACTGGGCTGAGAAGTCTTTGTTAATTTTGTATTTGGCCATTAAATTAACCAAAGCATATGAACCTTGTACAATCTTAGGATCAGCACCAGCAGGCACACTTTTCGCAAAAATATAAGTATCACTTTGCCAATTAATACCTGCACCAACACTTAATGCATCCCATTGATTTGAAAATTGGTAAGTAGTATAGGTTTGTATCATTTTACGCGGCAGTTCGGTATTAATATCATCACCTTTCGCATCTGTCGCCTCATACTGACTATATCCTGCTGTAAGATTCCAATTTGGAGTGATCTGTCCGCTCACCTCCAGTTCAAATCCTTTGCTCTCTGCACCTTTTGCTGCACGATAATAGGTTTCCTGTACGCCATTTCGCTCTATCTGCCCCGCCGCCTGTGCCAAATTATCTTGCTTAATATTAAAAATCGCCAAAGTACCATTTAAGCGATCATCAAACCATGATGATTTCAAACCAATTTCGGTACTATTGCCTTTAATTGGATCTAGGTAGTTATTACTCATGTCTTTTTGATTTTGCGGTTGAAAGATACTGGTATAACTCACATAAGTAGAATAGTTTGAATTAATGTCATAAACCAACCCTGCATAAGGAATAAACTCATGCTCATATTTAATTTTCTTTGCTTTGGCACCTAAATCTTTTTCATAATCTGTCACACGCCCCCCTACAATGAGCTTAAGAGGATCAAGTAAAGATAATTGCGCTGCAGCAAAAACTGCATTTTGCTTTACGGTGTATTTTTCTGAAGATGTCCAATCCCCCCACACTGGCTCAGCAAGAGACGTATTCCAACGATAGATGCTCTCTATAGGCTGTGTCATAGTGCCCGTACGACCAAGTGCAGTAAAATCTTGATTTGAATATTGATAGCCAACGGCGACTTTGTGATCTCTACCAAATAAATCAAATTGGCCATCAACCTGCAGTGTAAGATTGTCTTGATCAATATTTACATCATAGGAACCAGCAAAACCAGATAACCCCATGCCCGTTTCCTTATTAGGATAACCCGAGACATAAAACAGTTTAGAATCAGCTTCTCTCTTACCGTGAGCATAAGAAAACTTTACATTCCAGTTGTCATTAATTTGTTGAGTAAGGTCTGCAAACCAATTGGTATACTTCACCTGCCAACGTGTCCAATCCTGACTTGTTGTGGTTTTTTTAGATAAGTTTGTTCGCGTACCATCACTAAAATAAACAGGTAAACCACCCCACATTGGCCCACGTGGATCATCTTCTTGATAGCTTATCCCAACAGATAATAAAGTAGAGTCTGTTAAATCTGCTTCGCCTGTCAGTAACAGCGTTAAACGTTCTTTACTTAATAAATTAGTAAAACTATCACCCTCCTCGTATTTCGCAACAGCTCGCCCACGCAATGTTCCAGAGTCATTTAAACTATTTGCAATATCGCCCATGACACCGTAATTGTTCCAACTACCGCCAGTCACTTCAATATTCGCAGTAGGAACTTTACTCGTTGCACGTTTACGCACCATATTAATTGCGGCAGATGGATTACCAGTACCTGTGGTCAAACCTGTTGCGCCCCGAACAATATCAATATGATCATAGATTGCAGTACTTGCAAAGATTTCCCCAGAAGACCAAGGCAATGTATAAGTTGTTGGAATACCATCAATAATATAATTATCCACAACAAAGCCTCGTGAATATATGCCACCTCGATTGGTCTCATAACGATTGACCGTTAACCCTGTGACATTCTCAGCAACATCAACCAAAGTTGTGAGTCCCTGATCTTGCATACGTTGTTGTGTTACAACAGAAACAGATTGTGGGAGTTCCTTTAGCTTTAAATTTAATGGTAATGCTGTCGATGCCGTTTCAGCGGTATAGGAGGTAGAAGCTTTGTCACGCTCTGCTTTTACAATAATCGTTGGCAGCTGTGCATTTTCTGTATTTGACTGAGCAGAAGTCAATGAGGGTAAAAATATTGCTGCCATTGCCAGAACAAGCGGGTGTGCTTTAAATAAGCTCAATTCAGAATCGTGTTGCATGCAAACATATCCTTTTCACAAAGTTTAGAGCATTTGGAGACACACACCACTTCCCCCCGAAATTTTAAAGAAGGATGTATGAATGCCCTAAAGGAGAATTAAAGAAATTACAAGACGAATGATAATCGTTTTTATTATCAATTCAAGAACTATAAGACAAAAGCAACTATGACTATGAAGTTTGTACTTAAAAAAGATGACTCATAAAATATAAGATATTAATTTTAATGGATATTTCAACACATACAACAAAGTAAATTCTGTCTTAGTTAATGCACTTCAAATTCAGCATCCACTGGATCAAAACGCCATGTTCGGATAATCCGTAACTCAGAAATATCTTTCATACTGCTGTCAAAAGCTCCAAATGGTGCACCACGGCGAACAGAAGCACGAGCTGCTTCATCCAAAATCGGATGTCCTGAGCTCTCAATTAAACGAATGGCTCGGATACCGCCTTGCGCATTTAAAATCACCATTAAACGTACTTCACCCGCTAAGCGTTGCTGTTTTGCCGCATCGGGATAATAACGATTGCCATACAACTCAACTTTTTGTCGGAATTTATCGAGATATGCTGCCGATGCATCTTGTTTCGCTTGTATCCCATCAACCGTTTTAATACGTTGCTTACGGCTAAAATTTTGTTGGCGTTGTAAATATTGCGCTTCTAAACTTGCCACCATCGCAGCTTTGGCTTGAAATTGACTTTGTAATTCTTCTAATGCTTTCTTACGTTCATTCTGTTCAGCTTGCTTTTGCCAACTTAACACTGTCATTAACACTTTTTCCTCAAAGAGGAGTTCACGCTTCTGTTGTATGGTTTCGAGACTTTCTAGCTCATGCTCTCCTGTGGTTGCATCACTTTGCATTGGCGTGGGCATATCACTAGACATACGATGTGCTTGATGAAATTCACCTGATCCTTGTTGATCAGTTTGCGCTAAAAAATCTGCATGCTCGACCTTATCTTGACTTGGACGTACAGACACGGCGATTTCTTTGGTTGATGTATCAGTAGGTGACGGCATCGAAAATTGTGTTGTCAGTACGAGGCCATGTACCATGACTGCAATAACAACTGCTCCAACAAAAATCGGATCTTGCCACCAAAAGGAAGTCATTTGAGTACGAAAATTTATTTTATTCCACATGGTATATAAGCGACAAAAATGTCTCATCCCCAACGGCAGCTACCGCATAAAAAAAACCAAACCAATATTCAAAAGTACGAAAAAATGTGATCCACTTATAGCTTGAGTGCTTCCATCGCATCATTTTATGAAAATGTAGCAATTAATTTTGCTACACTGCAAGCCACAAATTTAATTTTTACTTTTTAGTTAAGCAAAGATGGCGAATACACCATTCACTTTCTGGAACAACTTTTATGCAAACGCTACTTTCATCTGTTGTTAAACGTCTACGTAAAGTTTACCAAAAAGCCGAAGATTTCATTGAAGAAGAAAGAGAATTCCCACTTTCACAAGTATTTGTAAATGCAACAATGGAGCGGTACGTCACCAATAATGTCGAAATCATGCAAGATTTACATGCAGATCTATATGATGGTTGGTTACGTCTATACACCACTTTAGATGTAAAAGGCTTACACACGACGCTATCCGTTGATTTAAAACTGATTCAAATGGAAATGAATCAGGATGTTCAACTGATGGTTTTTGAACAAATTAGTAATACTCAAGTGATCGAAGCAAAATTCAAAAACATTTTTCAAAAATGGGGCTTCCATATTGCGATTTGGTATTACCAAAAATTTAAGGAAGAAGATCCTTTAGGCAAAATTTTAGCGCATTTTGAAATTGTAACGGTGAAAGATGATTTACTCTATCTCGATCTAAATCGCTGGTTTGGGAAAAAGCCAAGCATTATTGAAACTTTGAGTAAGGTTCATGTCAACCGAGCAAGGGTCCGACCTGCTGAGCTCATCGTGTGGGGCAATGTCAATCTCACTGCGATTCTATACCCACCGAATGATGATGATTTTGGTGAAGATGAGTTAGAAGATAGTACTGTGACGCCAATTCAACAGAAGAAAGCGAAAAGAAAATAAATAAAATGCTCAATGGGGTTACTTCTTACTTTACACCTACCCCATTGAGCCTCCACCTTTACGATTTATACGAAAATTAACAAGCGCTTAGTAAAAAGGCTGAACTTTTCTTCACAATCTACAGGCATAATAAATCTAAATTTTCCTGATAAATGAGTGCAAATACCTCGTATTCGCTCTAAGGACTCAATGTTATGACACAGAAATTATCAAAAGTGCTCGGTATTGCAACAGTAACATCTGCAGCGATTCTATGCGGCAGTTTATCTAGTCATGCTTTGGCAATGACCCCATTCCAAGCAAACTATCAATTTAGCTACAATAACAAAAACCTAGGTTCTGCAACACGTACACTCGCTCAACAAGGTAATAACTGGACATATTCTTTTAACGCACGTGCTGGTGGTATCGCCTCTGCCTCTGAAACCAGTCAATTTAGCTTTGCTGACAATAAAATCACATCGCAAAAATTTAGTCGTACCAGTAAGATCTTGATTCATAACAACACTATGAACATCAACTTTAATCCTAGTGCGAAAGTAATTAACACCCAGAAAGATGACAAAAAGCGCTCTTTCCCTTGGAAAGATGGTGTTTTAGATGAGCTGAATGCCGAATTACAAGTTCGTGAAGATCTCAAAAATGGTAACACCTTACAAACACGCTACTTCATTGCAGATAGTAAAGCCGTGGATGAGCGCCGTTTTATTCGCCAAGGTACTGAAACCATCAAAACCAATTATGGGACTTTTAACACAATTAAAGTCGTACTTCAGCACGACAAACCAGAACGCAACACGGTATTCTGGCTCGCGCCAAAACTTGATTATCTCCCTGTCAAGGTGACACATAATGACGGAAAATCTTCGTATGGGCTTTTATTAACAGGCTATACGGGTAAAACTAATTAATCAGCGCTAAAATTGCAGCCATATACCAAACATCGTAAAGTTCTGTGAAATATCAACAAAGCTTTAATTTATGGCTTGCAATTTTTTTGATGCTTTTTAAAATATGCCTTTGCTTGAAAAAGCATCCGTTTAGAGGATTCTCCCGTGTACGCTCTAGAACAGAAAATCTTAAATGAAGGTATCGTTCTATCTGATCAAGTCTTGAAAGTTGACGCTTTCTTGAATCACCAAATCGACCCTGTGCTCATGCAGCAGATCGGCAAAGAATTTGCTGCTCGTTTTAAAGATGCTGGCATTACCAAAATTATTACCATTGAAGCATCAGGTATTGCACCTGCGATCATGGCGGGTCTAGAGCTTGGTGTGCCTGTGATTTTTGCTCGCAAATATCAGTCATTAACATTAAAAGATGATCTTTATCGTTCTAAAGTGTTTTCATTTACTAAACAAACTGAAAGTACAATTGCTATTTCTAACAAGCACATCAGTTCAAGTGATAAAGCACTTGTGATTGATGACTTCTTGGCAAATGGCCAAGCGGCATTGGGCCTGATTGACCTCATTCATCAAGCCAATGCTGAAGTGGTTGGAGTAGGGATCGTGATTGAAAAGTCATTCCAACCTGGTCGTGATGTCTTACTCGAAAAAGGCTATCGTGTAGAGTCTTTGGCACGCGTTAAATCCCTCAGCGATGGCAAAGTAACCTTTGTGACTGAATAAGCAACATTATGAATTCGAAAGAGCGCTTTCAATATAAAGCGCTCTTTTCTTTTGTAGGATTTCATCATCGAAGCAACAGAGATCAGTGCCTTAATCATAATAATCAAGTATCATTCTATACCCAGTCAATGGAACTACACTCGATTGATTGAACCCATTGATGCCACTCAAACTGAAAGTTCACACAAGATTTTAGAGAAAGCTATGCGCACATACTTAGACCTTTTACAACATATTCTCGACAATGGCGGCGACAAAGGTGATCGTACAGGTACGGGTACACGTTCAGTATTTGGTCATCAAATGCGTTTTGATCTTTCTAAAGGCTTTCCATTACTTACCACCAAGAAAGTCCATTTTCGTTCCATCGTGATTGAACTACTGTGGTTCCTCAAAGGTGATACTAATGTTCAATATCTCAAAGACAACAAAGTCACCATTTGGGATGAATGGGCAACTGCCGAACAAACCGCTCGCTTTGATCGTCCAGAAGGTGAATTAGGTCCAGTGTATGGACATCAGTGGCGTAATTTTGGTGCAACTCAAAATGAGGATGGTAGTTATCAACAAAATGGTTTTGATCAAATCAAATGGCTGATTAACGAAATTAAAACCAATCCAAATTCACGTCGCTTAATCGTGTCTGGATGGAATCCTAACGAGGCTGGAAAGGTTGCTTTACCGCCTTGTCATACGCTATTCCAATTTTTCGTACAAGATAATAAATTGTCATGCCAGCTTTATCAGCGCAGTGCTGATGTGTTCTTAGGTGTGCCATTTAATATTGCCAGCTATGCCTTGCTGACACATATGATTGCACAGGTTTGCGGTTTAGGCGTCGGTGATTTTGTATGGACAGGTGGTGATACGCATCTCTATGCGAACCATTTTGAACAAGCGAAATTACAACTTAGCCGTGATCCTCTACCGTTGTGCCAGCTTAAACTGAATCCAGAAATTACCGATATTTTTGATTTTAAATTTGAAGATATTGAAATCGTGGGTTATGAATCACACCCAGCAATTAAAGCACCTGTTGCAGTTTAAAACGATAAGAGAGCTCACTTATGGCATGGCAAGGCACAGAAGTTGTCCACGTAGTGGCAATGGATAAAAATCACTGCATTGGAAAAGGAAATGCCCTGCCGTGGCATATTTCTGCAGATCTCAAACATTTTAAAGCCATCACTCAAGGTGGTGTGGTTATCATGGGTCGTAAGACGCTTGAGTCGATGGGACGTGCATTACCGAATCGCGTGAATTGGGTGATTACGCGAGATCCATCTTGGCAATTTGATGGTGTAAAAATTGCGCATAGTATTGAGGAAGCTTTAGATGCTGCACTTACAGACGTACAACACTCTGAAAAAGCATCCTTATTTATTATTGGTGGAGGAGAGATTTTTAATCAAACACTTGCCATTGCTGACCGCCTAGAACTGACCCATGTAGATTTAGATGTTCAAGGCGATGCACATTACCCAAAAATCTCTGAGAATTTTCAAAAAGTGAACTCAGAACTACATACTGATGAAAAATCAAATATCGCCTTCGAGTTCGCGACTTACCAAAAATAAAATGGACTGCGAATTGTTATGCATGAGATTGGATCACGTGAGTTCTTCATTGGATTAGGGATATGGTTCTTACATAGTACCTTTACTCTTTTCGTGATCCTTTCCAGTATTTGGCTATGTTTAGCCTTATGGATACAGCAACCCCTTGGTCCGATCTTTAGTCGCATTATCATTATTCTTTGGGGACTTTTCGCACTGAGTTTGCTTGGTTTCTATGTCAGCGGACATATTTTTAGTCGACGTACAGATATTCTGCTCTATTGTTTCGCGTTCGCTTGTTCTTTGTTATGGTATTTTTCTTTAGATGCACGTCAAGACCGCGTCTGGGATCCTGAGGTATCTGAGCAACTCAGCTATGAGAAAAAAGGCGATATTGTAACATTGCACAAGGTACGAAACTTTAATTGGTACCCCGATGGTAGTTATGACATTCACTGGGAGGATCGGACAATTGATCTGAACAAAATCACAGGAATCAATGTGATTGCCTCCTACTGGATGGGTCCCCAAATCGCACATACTCTCGTGAGCTTTGACTTCTCAGATCAAAAACCACTGGTATTCTCGATCGAAATTCGAAAAGAAAAAGGCGAATCTTTCTCTGCGATCGGAGGATTCTTTCGTAAATATGAGTTAAGCCTAATTGCATCCGATGAGAAAGATATCGTCTATACACGTAGCAATATTCGTAATGAACAGGTTTATTTATTCCCGATCAAAATTCCTGCTGCGGAACGTAAAGCATTATTTATTGAATATCTTAAAAAGGCAGATGAACTGCGTGCAGAAGCAAAATGGTATAACACCCTGACCAGTAACTGTACCACCTTAATCTTTGATATGGCACAAGCAATTAGCCAGCAAGCATTACCCAAAGATTACCGCTTACTGGCTTCTGGTTATTTGCCAAATTATCTACATGATCTCAAAGCACTGAATCAGAATTACAGCATGAAAGAATGGTATCAACTGGCACATATCAATCCACGTACCGAACAATATGCCAAACAACCAAATCAAAGTAGTGAATATTATTCTGAAGTCATTCGCGCAGGACTACCCAAAACTGAATAATTTTTCTGCTCATTTAATCAAACCTATCTCAATATTTACAAAATGATACGTAATATGCGGCTCAGATCCACGTTTATTAAGTTTAATTAAAATCATTAAACTCAAAGACTCGGATCTTTCATTTATGTTAAAACCATTATTAGCTTCTTGTACTTTGGCAGTTGCGATCATCATGACGGGTTGTACAACCACAGAATCTTTAAGCACCTCTCCAAACGCATCACAGAAAGAAACAATCAATTTATATAATCGCACGTGGATTGCTACACATATTAACGGTATCGAAGTCAAAAGTAATGAGTTATCAATAAAACGACCTTCGATTCAGTTTGATGCTCAAGCTAAACGCTTTTTTGGTGCAGATGGTTGTAACAATATTCAAGGAAGCTTCGAAAGCCAAGGTGCTATTTTACGTTTAGGTGCTGTCGCATCAACCAAGATGGCATGTATTGGTAAAGACAACAATGACCTATCACGTCAATACGCAAATGCCTTAGCTGCAACTACAAACTACCAGCTGAAAGGACATGAACTAAAATTCCTAGATGCTTCTGGACAAGTTCTTGTAACTTTCGTTACGGTGGTTCAACCATTACCGTAATTCACCTTGATCAAAGTCACAGCCCGTTGCAAACACGGGCTTTTACTTTTTGTCGACATCGTTTACTTTAAAGGCATTCATAAAATTAGAAATTGGGGACTTAAATGCAACAAGCACTATTTGGTGGTGGATGTTTCTGGTGTGTAGAAGCAGTTTTTTTACAGCTCAAAGGCGTTAAAAAAGTAGTCAGTGGTTATGCTGGCGGTATTGTGCAGAATCCAAGCTATGAGCAGGTTTGCCAAGGTAATACTCAACACGCTGAAGTTGTGCTTATCGATTTTGATGAGCAACAAATCAGTTACACCCAACTTTTAAATGTGTTTTTTACCACCCATGATCCAACCACATTAAACCGTCAAGGCAATGATATTGGAACACAATACCGTTCTGTTATTTATTATTTCAATGAAGAGCAGAAACAACAAGCCGAACAGGTCATCCAAAGTTTAGAGGATGAAGGGCTCAACATTGTGACTGAACTAAGTCCTGAACCGACTTTCTATCCAGCTGAAGAATATCATCAAAATTTCTATGCCCGTAATCCTTCCCAAGGTTATTGCAACTTTAGTATTCCACCCAAATTATCCAAGCTACGCTCTAAGTTTTTAGATTTACTCAAAACTGAATAGCAATAAAAAAAGCAACTCGAAAGAGTTGCTTTAATTTTTCAATGATAGGCGCTAGCTCTAGTTTTCACTAACGAAAGCAATATCACTCAATCCAGCTTCACTGGCACGAGACATGACTTGTGCAACCGTGTCATATTTTGATTCTTTATCTGCACGTAACTGCACTGTCGGTTTTGTAGTTGCTTGACCCGCTTCTGCAAAGCGTGTTTCTAACTCATCCAAACTAATGATCTGAGTATCCCAAGCAACTTCACCTTTGGCATTAATACTAATCGTAATTGCTTTTGGTGGTGGATCGATAATTTCAGCAGTTGTTTTTGGTAAACTTAATGGAATTGATGGGTTTGCAACCGTTGCTGTGACTAAAAAGATAATCATCAATACCAACATAATATCGATCAGAGGAATGAGGTTCATCTCATTCATGCCACTGTCGTGGTCTTCACCCAATTGAAAGCCCATTTTAAGCTTGACCTCCAACTAAACTTTGTTGCGTTGCTTTAGCTTCAGTTTTTACCGTTGTCTCTTGTTGCAACATCGTATCGATAAGCAACAGATGTGCTTGATCTTGAAGTTCATGTGCCAAACCACGGTTAAAACGCATACAAATGTTGTAAGCCAATACCGCAGGAATCGCAACAGCAAGACCAAGACCCGTCATGATCAATGCCTCACCGACAGGAATTGCAACCTGCGCTAAGCCTGCCTGACCACTTTTACCAACAGCGACAAGTGCATGGAAAATCCCCCACACCGTACCGAACAAACCCACAAACGGTGCAAGTGAAGCAATCGTACCCAAGACTGAAACGCCTTTTTCAGCTTGCGATTTTTCAGCAGAAATCTGACGAAGCAAAGCTTGTTCAGCAACCGCTTTACGCTGTTCAAAGGTGAGTGGTTGTAACTTTGCTTTCAGTGTAGCCAAAGCCTGAGCAAGCTGAGCATAAGCTTGTTGTTTTAATTGGCGTGTTCCTAAAATACGTAGGATAAAAATCGTCCACGTTGCAATCGACATTGCGAGAAGAAC
Source organism: Acinetobacter sp. ATCC 27244 (assembly GCF_000156555.1). Taxonomy (NCBI): domain Bacteria; kingdom Pseudomonadati; phylum Pseudomonadota; class Gammaproteobacteria; order Moraxellales; family Moraxellaceae; genus Acinetobacter; species Acinetobacter sp. ATCC 27244. The sequence goes on along the minus strand of NZ_GG665962.1, from coordinate 274,851 downwards.
AAAATACAGTGTTTTACTTACTGCATCTGCGTGTTGCCAATAAACTGAAAAGTTCATATACGAACTCCTGATTTAATCTGTCACAAGGACTCAAATTTATTAAGGATTAAGATCAAACGGCTGCTCTGCTCGAATTGGGTAAGCAACACCATTTTCCATATACGGTTTAAACTTTGCACTTTTCACAGCACGTACTACTTTTTCATCCAAAGCAGGTATGCCCGAACTGCGTGTCACACGCACATTGGTTACACGGCCTTTTTCATCCGCTTCAATCATAACCATAATGGTGCGTGCTTGGTTATCTAACTCTTTAGGTGTGAAGCTAATTCTTGGAGATCGACTCCATTGTACACCTGAACCACCAATTGATACGGTTCTCGGTGACGGATCAGCTGCTGGCTGGGGTTTCGCCACCTCTTGGACTGGTTGTGGTTTTTCAACAACCTTTTCTTTTACCGTTGTACTAACAACAGTCGTTTCAATCTTGGTTTCAACTTTTGGTTCAGTTTTTTGAATCACTTGCTTCGGTGCTTCAGCCTTAACTTGTTGCACTTTCTCAATTTTCTTTGGAGGTGGCGCAACAGGTTTCTCAACGACCTTAACCTCTTTTACCTCTTTTTTCGGTTCAGGTTTAGGGGTCTCTTTTGGCTTAGGAGGCTCAGCTTTTGGTGGTTCTTTAATCTTAACGAATTTGACTTTAAGCGGTTCTTTTTCGATTGGTTTTAACTCAATCGTTTTGATGTGGCTAACTGCCCACAAGACTCCCACATGTCCAATCATAACTGCAACTAAAGCAGTGATGATTTTCTTTTTCATCGGGTTTGGTGTGTTAAATGATGCAGGAGATGGACTCATAAGAATCTAAGTACCTATATAGATGGTGTTAGTCTAAAAAACGATTACACACATCGGATAGAACAATTAAAGTGCCATAATAATAAATGAGAAGTGTTTTCATTTGCAACTGTTTTTTTGTGAATATACTTCAAATCACTGATAAGCCACACAAAAAAGTAACGTTATAACATAACAAAACATTCACATAAAAAAAGTATGCCTAAAAAAGCATACTTTTAAAATTTTTGATCGCTTATTGAAACACAACCGTTTTATTGCCATCAACAATCACACGGTCTTCAAGATGCCACTTTACCGCACGTGCCAACACATTACGTTCAACATCTTCACCTAACTCACGTAACTGCTCAACATTGTAGTCATGGCTCACACGCTCAACATCTTGTTCAATAATTGGACCTTGATCAAGATCAGCAGTCACATAATGCGCTGTTGCACCAATCAACTTCACCCCTTTCTCATACGCTTGCTTATATGGATTTGCGCCCACAAAAGCAGGTAAGAATGAATGATGAATATTGATAATTTTCATTTCCCATTGAGAAACAAAGTCTTCACTCAATATCTGCATATATCGCGCTAAGATCAATAAATCATTGCCTTGCATCATGTCATTAATTTGTGCATAAGCTTCTGCTTTATTGTCTTTATTCACCGGCACAACATGGAATGGAATCCCAAAGTTTTCCACTGCTTCACGTAAGTCAGGATGATTTGAGATCACCTGAGTGATTTCACAAGCTAATGAACCACGTGCATGACGCCACAATAGCTCTAACAAAGCATGATCTACTTTAGAAACCAAAATGCCGACTTTCTTTAGCTCGCCAACAAAATTTAGTTTCCATTGCATGCCATAACGTTCAGCAACATTTGCCGCAAAGGTTTGCATCAATGCTTCTTTACGTGATTGTAAATGATCCAACTCAAATTCAACACGCATAAAATAACGTCCGCCTTGAGCTTCTGTTGCGTACTGATCAAGTGCGGTGATGTTTGCTCCCTGATGATACAAAAAGCTCGATACAGCTTGCACAATTCCTGGCTTGTCTTCACAAGTAATCAGTAGTCGTGCTGTATGGGCAGTAGTCGTGTTCATGTTGTTAATTCACTTATTCGAATCAAATTAAAAAAATCAAGCCGAGCATTCTAACGCTTTTTTGCCTACGACTAAATAGCTAGTCACAGATGATCATCATCATTTTTAAGATTCGATAAGCTAGCAAATAACTCTGAAGGTCCAAGCGATTGCAATAATTGCTCATAGGTTTGACGACTTTCACCCATTAAATATGGTCCTTCTAAGAACACCATTTGTCGCAATGCTTGCCAGACCCATTTTTCTTCCAAACGATTGTTGTCACTAATATGACCCGACATATATAAGAAGTTGGTCCAGTTGGTCAGTACGATCCACAAGTTAATGATCAATGCCTCAATTTCTGAGTCAGTCATTTTCATCAATCCTGCATCCACAAAGGCACGATAAATTTTTTGTCCTTGCTGCATGACCTGCCCTGCAAAGCGAGGGTAAATCTTTCTAAAGTCTTCATTATTTTCAACAAGATGGTAAACATCACGATGAATAAAACGATAAGCCCAAAGCTGGTTACTTAATACCTGAAAATAACTAATTTTATCATTCGCATTGAGAGGACGATCATCAGGTAGCGCTAACATTTCCAAAGTTTCAGCCTGATATTGCAATGCTAGTTCTTTGATGATTTCTTGCTTATTACGAAAGTGATAATACAAGTTGCCTGGGCTAATGCCGAGTTCAGCCGCGATATGATTGGTTGTGACTGAACGTTCACCACGCTCATTAAATAATTGCAAACTGATTTGCAAAATTCTGTCTTTGGTTTTGTTTGGTTTAGCATGCGACATTGAATTCAACCATCTATAACATTATCAATAGGTTATAAAACAAGCCCATAAAAGCGACTTGACACTTTAGAGTATTTACTCTAAAAATTAAAAAGTAATAAGATTTCTTTTGGTCTACTCCTATGAACAGTCAAACAAAAACAACCGCAATGACACCTCATGTTGACGTGCAACGATTACATGATTTGCTTGAGCAACAAAAAGTAGCTTACCAACGCCATCCTGTACCAAGCGCAAAAGAACGTATTGAACGCTTGGCTCGATTAAAAAACATCTTGGTAAAATATCAAGATCAATTTGCGGATGCAATTAGTCAAGATTATGGCAATCGTGCCGTTATGGAAACCAAAATTGGTGAAGTTCTAACTTGTTTAGAACATATTAAGTACTATAGCAAGAACTTAACCGAGTGGATGAAGCCCTCTAAACGCCATATCAGCATGTTACATCAACCCGCAAAAGGTTGGGTACAGTATCAACCACTCGGTGTAATCGGAATTATTGCACCGTGGAACTATCCACTATTGCTTTCGGTTGGACCACTAATCTGTGCATTGGCTGCGGGTAACCACGCCATGATCAAAATCTCAAGTGCCTCATCTAATTTTGGATATGTACTTGAAAATGCACTTTCAGAAGCATTTCCTCAAGAACTTGTCGCAGTTGTAAACGGCGGCGGTAAAATCTCTGATGCGTTTAGTCATTTACCATTCGACAAAATGATTTTCACTGGCTCAACCTCTGTCGGTAAAACAGTGATGGCTGCTGCTTCTCAAAATCTCGTACCTGTGATCTTGGAGCTCGGTGGTAAATCACCTGCGCTTGTACATTCTTCCATGAATATCCGCGATGTCGCACAACGTGTTGCTGTTGGTAAATTGTGGAATGCAGGTCAAACCTGTGTCGCACCTGATTATATGTTCCTTCCTAAAGGAAAAACTCAAGAGTTCACCAAACATTATCAAGACTTTGTGAATAGCATGTATCCAACACTTGCTGATAACAAAGACTTCACCTCGATTGTGAACGATAAACAATACAATCGCCTCCAAGGCTATCTTGAAGATGCTCATAAGCAAGGTGCAACCATTGTTGAATTAAACAATAACAATGAATCTCTCACTGAAGCACGTAAAATTGCACCGACATTAGTCACAGGTGTAACAACTGACATGGAAATCATGAAGAATGAGATCTTTGGTCCAATTCTTCCGATTTTAGAATATGAGCAAATTGAAGACGCACTACAATTTATCAATAGCCGCCCTCGCCCGCTCGCATTCTATTATTTTGATGTCGATAGCGCTCGTGCTGAATATATTGCGGGTCGTACCCATTCTGGACATTTCGGGATCAACCAAGTCTTAACTCATGTTGCTCAGGATGACTTACCGTTTGGCGGTGTTGGCGCATCAGGTATGGGTAAATATCATGGTAAAGAAGGCTTCTTTAGCTTCTCTCATGAACGCTCAATGATGTCAAATCCAGTCAGCCCTAAACTTTATAGTCTGAAATTTATTTTACCTCCGTACAATAAAGCAGCACACAAACTGCTTTTGAAAACACTATTCCGTTAAGATGATCAAGGCATGATCTATCACACGAGATCATGCCGAGTTTTTACCAAATTCGCTTGTCTTTTAATCGTATTTTTGGTATAAAACGCCCCTTGAATGATTTCATCCGTTTACTTGAATGGCTAGTTGCACGAAACCGTGCTATATGAACTAGCAATGGAGTTCACCATGTCTAAGGTTTGCCAAGTTACCGGCAAGCGTCCTATCGTTGGTAACAACGTATCGCACGCAAACAACAAAACCAAACGCCGGTTCGAGCCGAACCTGCACCACCACCGTTTTTGGTTAGAAAGCGAAAAGCGTTTTGTACGTCTTCGTTTAACCACTAAAGGTATGCGTATTATTGATAAATTGGGTATCGAGAAAGTTGTTGCTGATCTCCGTGCTCAAGGTCAAAAGATCTAAGGAGTCTGAACAATGCGTGATAAGATTCGCCTCGTTTCTACAGCTGGTACAGGTTATTTCTATACCACTACTAAGAACAAACGTACTATGCCGGAAAAAATGGAAATCAAAAAATTTGATCCAAAAATCCGTCAACACGTAATCTTCAAAGAAGCTAAAATTAAATAATTTTAGTTCTTTAAAAAAACGACTTCGATTGAAGTCGTTTTTTTTGCTTAACATTTCAACTCTGCATCTATTGCTATGAAACTCAGAATACCGCTCAAAGTTGGAGAAAATTTACATAATTTTTTTTGATAATTAAAAAAATTGACATCAACAAATCCGATTTTACTTGTTACAATTTATTCGAAATTTTCTTGGCATGTTTTATGCTCATTTATTTATACCTTAACCGCAATGATTAAGGAGCGACAATGCCACATGACGTTGGTTTAATTATATTACTTGCTGCTGGTTTTGGTTTGGCGCTGGTTTTTGGCTTTATCGCAGCACGTTTACGCCTACCTCCTTTAATTGGTTATCTTATTGCCGGGATTATTATTAGCCCGAACACCCCAGGCTTTGTGGGTGATATGAAACTCGCAAATCAACTCGCCGAACTTGGAGTGATGTTTCTCATGTTCGGCGTGGGCATGCATTTCTCGATCAATGACTTATTACAAGTTCGCCGAATTGCTTTACCTGGTGCAATTTTACAGATCACTGTAGCCACCTTGCTTGGTATTGGTGTGTCTATGTACTGGGGCTGGGACTTTGGAGCTGCACTCATTTTTGGTCTCAGCTTATCGTGTGCGAGCACTGTCGTTCTACTTAAAGCCCTAGGAGATCGAGGTTTACTCGACTCGGTCAACGGCAAAATTGCCGTGGGTTGGCTTTTGGTCGAAGACCTGGTTATGGTTTTAGCTTTGGTACTACTACCTGCTGTTGCTGTATTACTCGGTGGGCAAGCCCTGCATGGCACAAATCCTGAACAGAGTATCTGGGTCACAATTGGCTTAACACTTTTAAAAGTAACGGGCTTCATTGCCTTTATGCTGATTGTAGGTAAGCGCGTTGTACCCATGATCATGCAGTTTGTTGCTCGTCTTGGCTCACGTGAGTTATTTACCCTAACGGTTGTGGCTGCCGCAGTTTCGATTGCTTATGGCTCTTATGCGGTATTTGGTGTCTCTATGGCACTGGGTGCTTTCTTTGCGGGTATGGTGGTCAAAGAGTCAGACTTTAGTCATCGTGCTGAAGAGGAAACACTTCCTCTTCGTGAAATCTTTGCCATTTTGTTCTTTGTTTCGGTCGGGATGCTATTCGACCCAAGCATCTTGCTCAAAGAACCACATCATATTCTCGCAGTTGTTGCGATCATTATGATTGGTAAAACGCTTGCAGCGATTGCTCTGGTTTTGTTTTTCCGTTATCCCCTCAATACAGCTTTAACAGTCGGTGCAAGTCTCGCACAAATTGGCGAATTCTCATTTATTTTGGCAACCATGGGGGTCGCACTAGGATTACTTACGCTCGAAGCACAAAATCTTATTTTAGCGGGAGCTTTGTTCTCGATCACATTAAACTCTTTTGTGTTCTCAGCAATTGAACCGACACAACGCTGGATTCGTCAACGTTCGCATTTAGCACGCTTGTTAGAGCGTAGTGGTGACCCTCTTGCCATGCTTCCAGATGAAGTAGATCAAGAGTATTTACGTGATCAGGTCGTGATTATCGGCTATGGCGGTGTTGGACGTCGTATTACGGAGAATCTCATCGCACAAGATATCAAAGTTGTGATCGCAGAGGAAAACCGAGAAATAGTAGAAAAGCTAAGAGCTGAAGGTGTTGCTGCGGTTAGTGGTGAGGCAACCGAACCAAATGTATTAATTCAAGCACACATTCATCATGCTCGTTTGTTGGTGATCTCACCAATGGATATCTTAGATATTCATCGCATCGTCGATATTTCTAAAAAGCTTAATCCGAAAATTCAAGTTCTCATCTGTGCTGAAAGTAAAGAGGAAGCAGCCGTTATTCGAGAGGAAAATATTGGTGAGGTGTTCTATGCCAAAGAAGAAATGGCAAAGAATATGAGCCACCATATTCTCAATCAAATCGAACTTGCCCATCACCCTGTTGGACATTAATTCCTAAAACATAAAAAAGCGTACTTGAAGTACGCTTTTTTTTGCTTTGATCAGCTGAAATGCTGTGGTTGTTCATCCACCACTTCAGCTTGCCATTGATTCATCTGTTTTTCCAACAGACCAAAGAGCGCCGCTTGTATCATGTGTTGTGCGACGGTAGGTGTTTGATCACCGAGTATTTGTTTCACTTCTTCGCTAAATTGAATTTTTACTAAAGGTTCATTCTCAGAACCTGCATTACGCAAAGCAAGTACACCACCTTCGAGTTGAACTAATTCGAGAACGGCTTCTTGATTACCAAATAATTCTTTTAACTGCTGCATTGACATATAAGTTCTCCATGCTTCAACCATGGTGGCAAAACACAACTGTGCTTTACACTCTCACGTCTTATTTATATAAGTACGATGTGCATAGATTTCAAGTATCTCACTGCTAAGACTTAAAACTCAACCATTTCATTACGAAAACCATCAATTAAATGGCTGAGTTCACGATGCCATTCACGCAAGATTTTTACATCGGGTAACCATGCTTGAGGGCTTTGCGTGACTTTAATAATCAGATTTGAAGAAGTCTCATTTTCAGGTTCAGGCGCAGTCGGCTCAGGGGCATATTGGCACATACGGTAAGCTCGTTTTAACTCAGCAATAAAACCATCTTTTGCTAATTGTTGTAACACCGCAACTTCAGGTGAAACTTGCCCCTTGTCAGCCATATGCTCTTCAATTGACTTGAAAGTTGGTTGCAAATCATTCAGACGATAATAACGTACCAATTCTTGTAAGAACGCTAAAATCGCACCATGTAAGTGAAATACAGCAGCTTCACGATGCGCTTGCACTTGTTGAATATGTTCAGTTTGCTCTGCTTGTTGACATGCGAGTCGAGCAAAATACAGTTTTTGATTGGTCCGATCAGCATGATAACGAGCAACACGAGACATAGATAAATCCCTATTTCAAATAATTTAAAGCATGATCGATTGTAAAACGAAATATGTGAGAAACAAATAGCCGAGATTACATCAAAGAAAGACGAGGAAGTGATTCCTTACGAATAATTTAAGCTTTATCGTCTGCAGCTTTCACTCGGATACCCACACCTTTGACACGTAAGGTATTTAAGCCTTTAATCGCTTTAACAGCTTCTCTAGGATTGGTCATTTCTACAAAGCCAAAACCTTTAGATTTCCCTGTTGCCTCGTCCTTCACTACGACACAAGATTCGACTTTGCCATATTGCTTGAATAACTCAAGGACTTCTGCATCAGTCACGGAACGATCTAAATTACGAACTAAAATTTTCATGCTAAAACCTAAAAAATGATTCATTTTTAAAGAAATGAATCAAAATAATTGAATATGCCTAGTTTAATCGAGATCAATACCAAAACCTAAACTTATTGCTGAGTTACGCTGCCAATTACTTTTATTAAATGACGATGGAACCTGACGATGAATCTGCACATCCACTAAATGTTGAGGTAAATCATTTAGAAAGTAGCTTTCTATCTTCCGCCCTAACTCATCATATTGATCTTGTGACCATAGATTTAAATTCTGTTTGGTCAAAATCAATTCATTTTCCGCACGTGTCAATGCCACATACAATACACGCCGTTCCTCTTCAACATCATCAAAATCACCTTGTGCTCTAGCGTGTGGATATTGATTTGGCGACACATGTGGGACGTAGCAGACCTTTTGCTCAGTTCCTTTCGCCGAGTGGATCGTAATCAGAGTCACCAAATCTTGATCAGGTGTTTTATCAATTTCTGAAACAGAGATTGGATCGAGGACATATTCTTCTAAAAACTCCCCGAGAGAACGATGCTTACGTGCCAATTGTTTAACCAAATCAAAATCTTTCGTACGACGAGACCAATCTTTGTTTTTATAGTTATTCTCTAATTGTTCATTGAGCGCATCAAGCGCCAAACCAATACAGGCTTCCACATGTTGCTGTAACACATCCAACTGCATCAAGATCAAAATCGCTTGTTGTGGAACTTTACCGTGGCGTTCTAAGCGCTGACAGCGAGCCTCAATATCAGGAAGCTGAATCAACTCTTGCGCTAATTTACTTGCACCGACATCCCCCACCCCATCCCATAAAGTCAAAAAGCGCATCCAAGCCAAATCATCCTGTGGATTGACACTCACCCGCAGCAGGCTCAATACATCTTTAACATGTGCAGATTCAAGTAATTTTACACCGCCAATGAAGCGATAAGGAATATTGGCCGCGATCAATGCCCCTTCTAAATAACGCCCGCTAAATCCTGAGCGCAGCAACACCATATGCTCAGACCACGCAGCGCCTTGTAGATGACGCTGATTTAAATCCTGAATGATCCAGTTCGCTTCCTCAAACTCATTACTTAAAATATGAAGTTGGGGTTTTAAGCCCTGCCCACGATAGGCTTTCAAATGTTTATCATATTCAATCTGACTTTGATCGAGTAACCAATTGGATAAATCTAAAATGCCTTGTGTCGAACGATAATTCATTTGCAAGGTCAGCACTTCTGCATCAGGCACACGCTCTTTAAAGTGATGAATATTTTCAAAATCCGCACCACGAAAGCCATAAATAGATTGCGCGTCATCCCCTACGCAGAATAATTTCACTTTACCGACCAAGGGCTGCAACAAAGCCCATTGTAAAGGATTGGTATCTTGCATCTCATCGACCAAAAGCGCTGAGCAAAACCCTGTTACCCACTTCACCAGTTCAGGTGAATTCTGCAAATGTACCGCCACGATCGCCAAAATATCATCGTAATCAAGGAAGTTTCGCTCTCGCTTACGCTGCTCATAAGCTTTCATGAGTTCAGTAATTTGTGCTTTATACTCGATAGCTTGTGGTAGCTGCGCCACCAAGGCTTCTGATAGTTTAGTCTTGGTATTTCGTGCATACGAGTACAAATCACACAGCTCAGCCGCTTTAGGCAGCACATTCCCTTTATCTTTACCACGTAACAAACGAAACATCAGTAGCTGATCATCACGATCAATAATACTGAATTGGGTCAAACCAAATGCACGCGGATTACGACGCAATAAATACATACAAAAGGTATGAAATGTCGAAGCCCGTAAGCCCTTCGCCTGTGCACCCATATGTTGTTCAACACGCGTCACGATTTCACTCGCGGCACGGCGCGTAAACGTGAGAATCTGAATCTGTTGAGCTGGTAGACCCTGATCAATTAAATACGCTGCTCTCGCCACAATGGTTTTGGTCTTGCCACAACCCGCACCAGCTAAGACCAAACAGTTTTGAGCAACTGTTGTTGCAGCGAGTCGCTGTTGTGGGTTTAATTCATCAATTAGCTTGGCAAGCGTCATAGAAATGGTCAATTAAAAATGAATTACTATTTTAGCAGACTAAAATGCTTCAATCCGCCTTGCGGCAAAACAAAAAGAGCATGTCAATGCATGCTCTTAATTTTAAAATGATCGCTTCACTCAAACAGCGGTTGAACTATGCGGTAATTGTTTAATCGCATTTGCAAAGGTGAGGTAATTAATTCCTTGGAATAGGATATCAATCGCAAGAAACATACCTAATACCCAAAAAGGTGATCCTGGTAACGACAAAATCAAGATACCAGTCAACAATGTCAATAAACCCGAAAACAAAATCCAGCCCCACCCAGAAAGCGGTTTTAGAATAAATGCATTAATTAAACGAATCATGCCAGCAATAATTAAAGCAATCGCTAACAAATTCGTTAGCACGACAGCCGTAATCACAGGTGTGGTAAAAGCAAAATAACCTGCAATTAAATACAATATTCCAAATATTGCCCATCACCATCGGGTTCCACCTTTAAATACAATAAATGCAGCACCCAAATGCATGACACCACTTAACATCATCAACACACCGAATAATAAAACGGCGGAAAGGGTTGCAAACGGTAAAGCAGCTAAAAGAATGAAGCCAAAGACAACCAATAAAATGCCTAATAATAAATACCATTTACGATCAGCGTGCAGCTGATTACGAATCAAATCATTACCCACTGTTTTCATATTTATTTACTCTTTTATCATCAATGTTATATCTCTATATTGAGCAAGTTTTTCCCTAAACTCTGTATAAGGCATGTTGATAATTAATGAAGGAATGTCAGAAAAAGCAGGCTTTTATTGCATCATTTTTCTTTAAGTAAGCGTAATCCAGCAGGTATGGATAAGTCAGAACTTATCCACAAATTACTTGATCCAGCCAATTTCTTGTGCAGTCAGCGCACTGATTATAGTTTGCTCCAAACCATTCGGCATTTTACTTTTATGCTCTGATAGCGGGATTCGCCCACCCATAATTTCAGCTTGTGTCTGTGGATACAACGGCTGCTGCTCTGGTTGTACATATCCAATTGGAAAAAGTGGCTCTCCAGTCGCTAAATTGTATTTATCAGTTGCACCGAATCCATGAAGTAACTCATGCACAATAACCACATTATTTTGTGCAGCTTGTCTATCCGAAGCAAATAAGTTCACTGAACCAATCCGACCACGCTCTAAAGCAGTTGAATGCTTCAATTCATTGCTTTGCTTAGGATCATGGAAGTTTAAATACAGCGTTAATGTCGGTGAACCATCAACAGATTGATGTTGTTTCCATGCATAAAAACGAAATTTTAAACTCCATAAAATATTATTCAGAAGGCTTGGTTGTGCTGGCATTTGAGGCGGTTTTTGACTCAATTGACGACCAATCTGAAGCATAAAATAACTACTTTGCCCACGATACGACTGACTATTTTTTTCCAAATAATCTTTAATCTCAGCAAAGTCACGCAATTGTAATTGCTCAATATACTGTTGTGTCGTCACCATCCCATCCGCATTAATCGGATGTAACAGCAGCATGATTGGCTGATTCCAGTCTTGATTTTGATCACGATATGCATTGACTGCGACAATCAATAACACCATCAGTAAACAGATGACTCGAATATTTTTCCACATGTACTCCCCCTTCAACTAAATCTTATCTATTTTTTATTTTGGCTATAAAAAATGCTAGCGATTGCTAGCATTTTGATGATCTCAGTTTTTAAGCCTCAACCCATTTCCCATCTTGGAACACCAGACTCCATTTGGTCTGCTTCCCTTCCAAAGTTTCAGAACCCACATATTGTATTTGGTTCTTACGGCTAAACTTCACCACTGTCGGATTCCCTTCAGGGTCTACATCTGGTGCTTGTAATAAGAACTGATATTTAGCGTCCAGTTGATCTGCAACGCTCCGTAATTCTGCAACCTTTGGCGCACGTGTTTCACGAATTTTCGGAAATTTACTTGCTGCCAAGAATAAACCAGCAGCACCATCACGCAGTACAAAGAAGTCATCATGCTTGGTTGAGCGTAAGTGCTCCATTTTAATCGGATCTACGCGCGGTGGCGCAGGTTGACCACTCTTCAAGACCTTACGAGTGTTGTCACAGCTGGTACATGCGAAATAAGGACCAAAACGTCCAGTTTTAAGCTGCATTTCACCATCACATTTATCACAAGGAATGGTTGGACCATCATAACCCTTGATCTTAAATTGCCCTTCCTCAAGCTCATAACCATCACAGTCTGGATTATTACCGCAGACATGAAGCTTACGTCCACCATCAATCACATAACTATCCATTGCTGTACCACATTTTGGACAACGATGTTTAGACATGAGATCGGCTGTCTCAGCGCCATCATCATCCGATAGCGCAGCTAAAGACTCAACTGGGGTTAAATTCAATGTTCCCTTACAACGCTCTTTCGGTGGCAAGTTATAACCTGAGCATCCTAAGAATACACCTGTTGTTCCTGTACGAACTTGCATCGGACGAGAACATTCAGGACAAGCAACATCCGCGACTTCAACAGGCTGATTACGGCGCATACCGTTTTCGCCTTGCGCATTGGTCAAGCGCTTTTTAAAGTCGCCATAGAATGTATCAAGTAGCTCCTTCCAGTTCCGCTCACCCACAGCAACACGGTCTAGCTGCCCTTCCAAATCAGCGGTAAATGCATAATTCATCAGGTTATTAAAGCTTTCATCAAGGCGGTCCGTGACGATTTCTCCCATCTTCTCGGCAAAGAGACGACGATTTTCCAACTTCACATAACCACGATCTTGAATAGTTGAAATGATCGCTGCATAGGTTGATGGACGACCAATGCCTTTTTTCTCTAATTCCTTAACCAACGATGCTTCAGTAAAACGTGCAGGTGGCTTGGTAAAATGCTGACTCGGATCAAGCTTTTCTAACTTGAGCACCTCACCCACTTTTACAGCCGGCAGTAATACATCATCGTCTGACTTGTTTGCACCACGAACTTTGGTAAAACCATCAAAAACTAAGGTACGACCTTTGGCTTTAAGTTCAACATCAGCCGCCTGAACCGTTAAGGTCGAAGACAAATACTCTGCTGGCGTCATCTGACAAGCCACAAACTGACGCCAAATTAAATCATATAAACGCTGTGCATCTCGTTCAACACCTGCAAGCTTATCCCCTGTCAAGCCAACATCAGATGGACGAATGGCTTCATGGGCTTCTTGCGCTCCCGCTTTGTTGCCATAACGATTTGGCTTAGCAGGCACATATTTTTCACCAAAGTTTTGTTGAATATGATTACGTACCATATTCACAGCATCATCGCTCAAGAAGGTTGAATCGGTACGCATATAGGTAATAAAACCACCCTCATACAAACGCTGCGCCAACATCATGGTTTTCTTTACTGAGAAACCTAAACGTGTACTAGCCGCTTGCTGTAAGGTTGAGGTGATATATGGTGCACTTGGATTAACCTTGGTCGGTTTATCTTCACGTAATGCGACTTTGTATTCGGCATCTTTTAATACGCTTAATAGCGCATCTGTTTCAGCTTTATTCTTGAGTTTAAGCGTTTTACCCGCTTGTCTAACGGCTTCTAAACGGATGTCGTCTTTTTTAGACAACGTATCCGCAAAGACTTGCCAATATTCTTCTGGAATAAAAGCACGAATCTCACGCTCGCGTTCGACCACCAGTTTGACCGCAACAGATTGAACTCGACCTGCCGATAAGCCACGGGCAATCTTTTCCCACAGCAATGGTGAAACCATAAAACCAACAACACGGTCAAGGAATCGACGAGCTTGTTGTGCATTGACACGATTTAAATCAAGACGTGTTGGCTGCTTAAAGGCTTCCTGAATCGCATTTTTGGTAATCTCGTTAAAGACCACACGATGATAACGACTGTCATCACCACCAATCACTTCTCTTAAATGCCAAGCGATCGCTTCTCCTTCTCTATCCAAATCCGTTGCGAGATAGATTGCGTCAGCATCTTTAGCAAGTTTTTTAAGTTCAGCGACTACATGCTCTTTACCTGGAAGCACTTCATAGTGTGCAATCCAATCATGTTCTGGATCGACACCCATACGATTAATTAAGGCAGATTGTGCTTTTTCAGCTTTTTGTGCTTCCGTTAATTTAACACGCGTTGCAGGCTTCTTTTCGGTGGATTTTGCCCCACCTCCTGTCGGTAAATCACGCACATGACCAACGGAAGACTTCACCACATATTGTGAGCCTAAATATTTATTAATTGTTTTCGCTTTTGCAGGCGACTCCACAATCACTAAGGCACGTTTCTTTGCAGCAGATGCGGAAGCTGCTGTGCTTTCTGAAGCAGAGCGTGGAGTATTCGCCATAATAAATCGTTTTTCCTGTCATTAATCAGATAATTAGCGTTGAGCTAATTGGTATAAATAAGCTTTCATTTCATCAAGCTGTGTGGCTTTTAAATCAATTTCTTCATTCCAATACAACCCAACACAGTTTGCCTGCATATCAATAGCATAAACTCCTTTTAATGCAATGGTTAAATCATTAAATTTCTGATCACCTTGCACGACTTGAAGCTTTCCATCAACAACTCTTGCTCGCATAAGTGCTAAACGTGCATCTGGAATCAATACACTATAATAGGCCACCATACTGGCACGTTTTTCGGTTGCCATTGGAACTTTGGTCCACTCTGGAGCAACAATAATACGAGGATGCAATCCCATTTTTCGAGCTTGATCACGCATTGATCCAAGCGCTTTTTCTCGCGGACTCACACGTAAACCAAAAATAGAGCCAAGTACAAATAGTACAATCGCTGCCGTTATCCAAATTCCAACATTACTCATTTAAGGTGCCCAAAACTTCCTTTTATTAGCGTTACATAAGTTGAATCAAAAACGCAAGTTACAACATAAAAATAATATGGAATCCAGTTTTATACTCTAAACACCAAATCCCGGCTTATTTAAAAAGCTGCGTCTACAGCGCCTTCCTTTAACACAGCGTTTAAGATGTTAAAGATAACTTACCGAATTGATCAAGGTGCGCATCTCCCCAGCTTTTTAGCGCAATCAGAATTTGTTCAAGGCTGTATCCTAAATCAGTCAAACTATATTCAACTTTCGGGGGGACTTGAGGATACACTTCACGATGAATGATGCCATCTTGTTCTAATTCTCGAAGCTGATTGGTCAACATTCTTTGCGTGATACTCGGGACACGTTTACGGATTTCATTAAAACGTAAAGTCCCCTCATTGAGTAAATGCCATAAAATCACGGTCTTCCACTTCCCATCAATTAAGCTGATTGCCGCTTCAACTGAGCAACCTGGGGAACAATCAAAACTCGAATGTCGAACTTTTGCCATTTTACAGTATCCTTTTTGACACTATGAGCGTTATTTGTCTGTAGTCACAAAATTAAAGCTTACGTTATGCTGAACAGCCTATCAAGTAGAATCCATCCAACCTAGAGGAAGCACAACCATGAAAGCTGTGGCATATCAACATGCAGGTGCAATTGCATCTACAGATTCATTAGTGAATATTGGAATAGAATCGCCTGTCACCAGAGGACATGACCTCCTTGTTCGCGTTCAAGCCATTTCGGTTAATCCAGTCGATACCAAAATTCGTAAAAATGTCAGTCCTGAATCAGGACAATGGAAAATTTTAGGCTGGGATGCAGTCGGTATTGTGGAGGCCGTTGGAGAAAAAGTGTCTCTTTTTAAGATTGGAGATGAAGTGTGGTATGCAGGCGCACTCAATCGACAAGGTAGTAATAGTGAATTGCAATTGGTTGATGAAAGAATCGTAGGACACAAACCCAAATCCTTAAATATGATTGAAGCAGCAGCTTTACCTCTAACTGCAATCACTGCTTGGGAAATGCTATTTGATCGACTACAAGTTCCCCACACAGCACCAGAGAATACAACTATTTTAGTTATTGGTGCTGCAGGTGGCGTTGGGTCTATTACGATTCAACTTTTGAAACAATTAACTAACTTGACGGTTATTGGCACAGCTTCTCGTACCGAAACCCGATCATGGATTGAGCAACTTGGTGCGGATTACGTATTAGATCATCGTCAACCTTTAGCAGAACAAGTCAAGCAGTTAAATCTCACTGCTCCAAAGTATGTATTCTCGACCACTCAAACTGATCAACATCTTGCCGACATCGCTGAATTGATTGCGCCACAAGGGCATTTTGGTCTAATTGATGACCCAGAACAGCTTGATATTAAACTCTTTAAATCAAAATCGGTTTCAGTTCATTGGGAGTTTATGTTTACACGTTCAATGTATCAAACGGAAGATATGATCAAACAAAGCGAACTTTTAAATCAAGTCTCTCAATTAGTCGATGATGGGCGAATTAAAACCACGGTTAGCCAAGTTTTATCACCAATAAATGCTGAAAACTTAATAACAGCACATCAACAAATTGAAAGTGGTTCAACCAAAGGTAAAATCGTTTTACATGGCTTCTAAATATAAATTCGCTTCATGGTAAGTCGATCACTTACCATGAATTAATAATGCGGTGGTTTGTTACTCATCGGATCAAAAGGTGCAATGCCTTCAGACAAGTCAGAAGCCTCAACACGTTGATACAAAATTTGCATCTGTTTCTTTAAAACTGCGATTTCTTGTGTCTGAATAGCGAGCTGTTGATTGAGTTGTTCAACTAAATCGTCTAAAAATGCAATTCGCACTTGCAAATCTTCAATGGGTGCGGACAATGACGCGTGATCATCGAAATTTTGTTGTTTAGTCATTTCAGACCTCATCTGAGCTTTTAGGAAACATTATGGCCTATATTACTTTAAGGGATGTCCATCTCGCATTTGGCGGACCAGCCCTACTCGACGGCGCGAACTTTAACCTAGAACGAGGTGAGCGAGTGTGTCTAATCGGTCGTAATGGTGAAGGTAAGTCTACTTTACTTAAACTCATTGAGGGAAGCTTATTGCCTGATGGTGGCGAAGTTTCGATTCAAAATGGTTTAACTGTTTCAATGTTAGCCCAAGATGTACCTATGGATTCGGGTAAAGTAGCAGATATTGTTGCCGATGGTGCTGGTGAAGCCGCCAGTGTATTAAAAGAATACCATGAGGCAAGCGATGCCTGTGTACTCGGTGATATGGATGCCTGTGATCGTATGGGCATGCTACAACACAAACTAGATCAGCTAGATGGCTGGGCGTTAGAAAACAAAGTAAATACTATTTTGGGCAAAATGGGACTCGATCCAAATGCAGATTTGGCTGACCTTTCAGGTGGTCGTAAACGTCGTGTGCTCCTCGCGCGCGCCCTGCTCACCCAACCAGATGTCTTATTACTCGACGAACCAACCAACCACTTGGATGTCGAAAGTATTGAATGGCTAGAAAAATTCTTACTGGACCAAAATAATCTAACGCTTTTATTTATCTCACATGACCGCTCATTTGTAGACAGCATCGCTACACGAATTGTTGAACTTGATCGTGGCATTTTGCGCAGCTATGAAGGTAACTATTCACGCTACCTTGATCTCAAAGCACAACAAATGGAAGCCGAAGAAAAGCAAAATGCTTTATTTGACAAAAAGCTTGCTGAAGAAGAAGCATGGATTCGTCAAGGTATTAAAGCACGTCGTACCCGTAACGAAGGACGTGTTCGTGCCTTAAAAGCATTACGTGAAGAGTCCAAAGCACGCCGCTCACAACAAGGCAAAGTCAGCATGGCGACCCAAGAGGCCAACCGTTCAGGTAAGTTGGTGTTTGAGATTGAGAATTTAAGCGTCAGCTATGACAGTAAACCACTGATTAAAGATTTCTCTGCAATCGTGTTACGTGGAGATCGTATTGGTTTAGTCGGCGATAATGGCGTCGGCAAAACTACACTTATCAAAGCGATTTTAGGTCAAATCCAACACGGTGGTTCGGTTAAAACAGGGACACAACTCGAAGTTGCTTATTTTGATCAATTACGTAATGCACTGGATCTTGAGAAATCCGTCATGGCCAATGTGTCAGAAGGTTCAGACTTTGTCGATGTGAATGGTAATCGTCGTCATATCTATAGTTATTTACAGGACTTTTTATTCTCACCTGAACGCGCACGCACACCTGTGAAAGCTCTTTCTGGTGGTGAGCGTAACCGAATTCTATTGGCAAAACTTCTTCTCAAACCATCAAACTTAATTGTGATGGATGAGCCAACCAATGATTTGGATATGGTAACACTTGAGTTACTTGAAGAAATGTTGTCTGAGTATAAAGGTACTCTCCTGTTAATCTCACATGACCGTGCATTTATGGACAATGTCGTGACTTCAACTTGGGTGTTTGATGGCAAAGGCAATATTGATGAGTACATTGGTGGTTATCAAGACTACTTGGAACAACGTCCAGATCAGAAGGTCGTTGATCAAAAAAGTGATGTAAAAAAAGCGCAAGCCAAAGCTGAAGCTGCTGCATTAGCCGCCGCAGCCCCAGCGCTGAAAAAAGTTAAGTTAAGCTATAAAGATCAACGTGAGCTTGAGCAACTTCCTGCTGAGATTGAGAAATTAGAAGCAGAACAAACTGAACTTTCAGACAAACTAGCGGATGGTTCATGGTTTGTGAGTGATGCCAATGCAGCGACTTTAGCCAGCCAACGTCTAGCAGAAATTGAAGAGTTACTGCTAGAAAAGTTAGAACGTTGGGATGTGTTAGAAAATCTTAGCAAAGGCTCATAATTCAATTCGATCACCCAATCTTCAAATTGTTTTAAATAACAATTTGAAGATTGGTCTATTCTAAATTGAGTTTACTCATATCATCTCGTATAAGAATAAAAAAATAAGGCTGAGATTGATCTTTTAAATCCATCCAACCAAGGACTGTATCTTGGTCAATACGTCTAAATACATCATGAATCGGCTTTTCATCATAAATCATGGTTGCAGATGATTTACCTCTAAATTCTGTCATTCTTAGTCTTGCTTTACTTTTATCTGTTTTGAGTAATCTCAAAGCACCGACCAGATACTGACTATTTCTTTTTAGAAGATTAAAATCCAAGCTTAGTGGCAACCATTTAGGATCAATCGAAAACAATGCGGTTCTTTTGGGATTAAACAAAACAAGAGGAAAAACGGTTTCATTGTCTACAAATAATTTTCCATACCAATTTGCATGATCTAGTACACCATTCATTGGATGATCAGTGAATACCTCTAAACCTTTCCATTGACCATGCATAAACTCGCAATCTATCTCGTCCAAATGATCAAAGAAGCCCACCATCTCCTGAGAATTCATTTTCTTCCCTTGCAGCAACTCTAGGATATTCATCTATTTTTCCTTAGTTTTTGTTTTTAAATTTTCGATAATATGGCCAGATTAAGATGTTTTCCTTTCATTTGCATAGGAATAGGCCAAAACTCGAACACCAGTTTATGCTTTTTATAAGCAATATAACAAACCCCTTAGAACAATTATTTCACAAGCAACTTCGTGTTACACTTCACAAAAATTCAATTAATTTACGCATCTAAGTCTATGAGCCAACAACAGTCTTATATTCCTGGCGAGTTTCGATGGGAATTTTTACTTCCAAAATATTGGAAAATTTGGATCGCCATTACTTTTCTTATGCTTTTGGCTATCCTGCCTTGGGCGATTCAATGGCGCTTGGCGCATGTTTTAGCAGCTTTGTGTTGGCACCTGCTTAAATCACGTCGTAAAACCACGCTAAGGAATTTAGAGCTGTGTTTTCCTGAATGGTCAGCTCAGGAAGTCGAGGCGAAAGCCAAACAGGTCTTCATTGATATGATGATCGGTATGTTTGAAACTTTAAATGCATGGTATTGCCCAAATTGGTTTAAGGGTCGTCATAGCATAGATGGATTAGAACATATCACCAACGCAAAGGCTCAAGGTAAAGGTATTCTACTACTTGGCACACACAGCACTCTACTTGATGCTGGTGGTTTTATTTGTGCTCAATATTTCGAACCTGATGTAGTTTATCGACCACAAAACAATCCAATGCTCGATATGTTAATTTATCGTTGTCGTGCGACCATTTACCAACAACAAATTGATCATGATGATATGCGGGGCTTAGTACGTCGTTTAAAAAATGGCGGTGCTATTTGGTATAGTCCAGATCAAGATTTTGGTTTAAAACAAGGTGTGATGGCTCCCTTTTTTGGTGTACCTGCTGCAACCGTGACTGCGCATCGTCGTTTATTAAAAATCTCTAAATCGGTTGCGATTCCACTGTATTTTTACCGTTATGGTGATATTCGCAATCCGAAATACAAAGTCCTTATCGAGCCTATGGTCGAAAATATGCCAAGTGAAGATGAAGTAGATGATGCGATTCGTGTAAATAAAATTATTGAGGCTCAACTACGTATTGCACCGACACAATGGATGTGGTTTCACCGTAGATTCAAAACCCGAGCAGAAGGGTATGAAGATATTTATTAAAAAATTAAAACCCGAGTTTCGCATCCTGCAAAACTCGGGCAAATGAGGTTGTGCTTTCACATC
>NZ_GG665962.1:81234-253691 GCF_000156555.1 Acinetobacter sp. ATCC 27244 | reverse complement strand
ACATCTTTTTTATTCTCTTGCGTCCATCGCATGCATCATATCCATAATGCTTTTATCCATCTCAGCGTTGCTATCCTTAAACGGAAATCCATTCCTGCTTCCTTGTGCTGATGTATTTAGAATAAACCTTTTAATCTTGTCAGACTATTCGCTGTAGACCTAAATTCCTGTACGATAATGCTTACAATACACCTTGTCTATTTTCACTTTCCATCTCACGTTTATGTGGCTGAGCCAACTCATCTACAACTATTTTCTCTTCTTTCTCAGCTTTTTCTATACCATCCTGAATCGCTTCCTTTGCATCCTGCTCATCTTCTGCACTTTGCTCTAACTCTTGGTGTTGCTGCTCAAAAATGCGATCTGTTTGCAAAACTACATAGATAGGAAAATGATCAGAGCCAATATGAGCAAGTCTTTTCATTTCAACCAAACCAAAATCGGTGCTATGAAAGATATGGTCGAGAGACCAGCGCAGCAAAGGATAATCAGCATGAAAAGTATTCATAAAATAGCGACCAACTCGTGGGTCGAGTAAACCACTAATTCTTTGAAATAATCGTGTTGTTCTGGACCACGCAACATCATTTAAATCGCCCATCACAATACAAGATTGATCCAGATCTTTAATCTGGTCCCCAACAATAAGTAACTCAGCATCTCTCAACGTTGAATCTTTTGCTTCAGTTGGACTTGGGGGCTTAGGATGCAAGCAATATAATTGCACATGCAAACCTGATGGCAGAGTTAAAGTCGTGTGAATCGATGGAATTTCATCACTTAAAATAAATTTAACTTCGCTATGGCTGAGTGGCAAACGACTATATAAATGCATACCATATAAATTATCCAGAGGAACAGGAACACGGTAAGGATAATCTTTTTCAATTGAACTCAATGCTTGCTGCCACACTGCATCAGATTCAAGTGTTAGCACAACATCAGGTTTTAAACTTTCAATCTGTTTTAACAGCAAATGATATTGATCATTAGGTGTTAAAACATTAGCCACCAATAATGAGATTTGTTGTTCAGACTTTAATTGGCCAGTCTTCACTTTAAGCACTTGTTTTTTCCACAATGGCGTATACGGCAAAACCATTTTTAATTGATAAGCAATTGCGGCAACTAATAGAACAAACAGCACCTCACTCCAGATCGTCCAATCTGCGACTACAAATAACATCGCACAGAAAATAAGAAGACCAACGGCTAAGATTTGCAATCGAGGGAAATCCGTTCCTCGAAACCACCATTCATCTCGTGGGATCAGTGACCAAAACGTCAGCCATATAACCAGTACCGCACCAACCTGAATCCATATCATGTTCATTTTTCTCTTGGGAGGTGATAAATTTTAAATAAAGTTGTGGCTTTATCAGTTTTCCATCTAACACAAACAAATAATTCCACACAATAAATCAACTGTTTTATTCATGTAACGCTTGCAGTTGCGTTCACTTTTGATACACTCAAGCCCCTTAAAGTTTTTTAGATACCGAGGCAAAATGACATGAAAGTAGGTCTGGTCGGTTGGCGTGGGATGGTAGGTTCTGTCCTTATGCAACGTATGGTTGAAGAGAATGATTTTGCTCACATTGAGCCATTTTATTTCTCTACCAGTAATGCAGGTGGCGAAGCACCTTCATTTGGTGGTAAGACTGCCCCAGCACTTATGGATGCAACGGACATTAATAGTCTGAAGCAAATGGATGTCATTTTGACCTGTCAAGGTGGAGACTACACCTCTGAAGTTTTCCCAAAACTTAAAGCCGAGGGTTGGGATGGTTACTGGATTGATGCTGCATCTACACTACGTATGGCAGATGATGCGATCATTGTTCTTGATCCAGTAAACTTAAATGTGATCAAAGATGGTTTAGTCAACGGAACAAAGACTTTCGTTGGTGGTAACTGTACCGTTTCATTGATGCTGATGGGCTTAGGTTCACTTTTCCAAAATAATTTGGTTGAGTGGGCGACCTCTATGACTTACCAAGCAGCTTCTGGTGCTGGTGCTCAAAACATGCGTGAACTCATTACAGGTATGGGTTATTTGTACAACAATACTAAAGAATTATTAGATGACCCTAAGTCTGCAATTCTTGATATTGATCGTCAAATTGCTGACTTACAACGTGGTGAAGGCTTCCCTAAAGCTAACTTTGGCGTGCCATTGGCAGGTTCATTGATCCCTTATATCGATAAACAACTCGAAAGTGGTCAGTCAAAAGAAGAATGGAAAGGTCAAGTTGAAACCAACAAGATTTTAGGTAATCAACAAATTGTTCCTATCGATGGTCATTGTGTCCGCATCGGTGCGATGCGTTGTCACTCTCAAGCAATTACTTTGAAATTGAAAAAAGATGTACCGCTTGATGAGATCGAGGATATGATCCGTAATTCGAGTCAATGGGCTAAAGTTGTTCCTAATACACGCGAAGCGTCAATGACCGATCTGACCCCTGTTGCAGTTACTGGTACTTTAACTGTACCTGTTGGTCGTTTACGTAAACTGAACATGGGTAAAGAATACCTCGGTGCATTTACGGTAGGAGACCAACTACTTTGGGGCGCAGCTGAACCTTTACGTCGTATGTTACGCATTCTTGTGGAATTCAAGAACGCGTAAGCAAAAACTGATAAAAAACAAAAGCCGATCACATTTGATCGGCTTTTTTTATTACCGTAGATAAGGAATTTACAATCCATTTACATCACGGTAATGTATACTCAGCTAGTGTTGGCATTTCACCATGGCTGAAATATCAACGGGCCCTAGACCTGACTACAACACCACTATTCATGGATCGAGATGACTGTTAATAACAAATTAAAAATTGCCATTTTAGCCATTTTATCTTCGCAATCTCTTTATGCGATTACCTTTGACCCGCTGCAAATTCAATCTGCACCTGGTGAATTACTTTATGCTGAAATGAGCTTTCATCAAGCAGATTCAAATGCAAGATTAGAGGTTTCACTAGCAACACCAGATGACTTGCGTATGTTAGGTGCAACACATCAACCACCTGCACATCTCAATTTTTTTACACGTCGTAATAATCGCGGTGAGGGTGTTATCGTTGTTACCTCTACTCGCCCAATGCTCGATCCTGAGCTAAATATTATTCTAAAAATACAAGAAGGTAGTGCCTCACATTTAAAGCATATTCGACAACCCATTCGACAAAATGCCAAAGTCGCAAACAATGCTAAAAGCAGCTATGAAAAATCTTTGACACCCAAGTTCATCGTAAGTGAAAAAGACATTGCTTTAAACCTGCCTGAAAGTACTCAATTTAATACAACAACCCAGCCCAGTTTGAAACAAGAAAAGCTCTTAAACGCCCCTTTTGTACTCCCTCCTGTCTTAAATATTTCAGAGACACGTCATTCTGCAACTGCAACTGCAACTGCAACTGCAACTATTGAGCAAGCTCAAATAAAAGAAGAAATCAACTCTACAGCTAAAAATCAAGCCAATACAAATACGTTAGCAACTCAAACTGCTACAGATGAAGACATTACGCAAAGCAATACCACAGCAAATGAAAGCAAAATAGAAACTGCCCAAGCAGAAGTAAAAATAGAACAAGCATCTGAAAAGGCCCAAGAACTGCCGTTAAAAGAGGCAACAAAGCCTAAAGCGCCAACCAATCAACAACCAGCAGCATCAGCCAATGCTCAACAGCATGTCGTACAACGAAATGAGTCACTTTGGAGTATTGCCCAACGCATTTCAGCGCAGACGCAACAACCATTACATCAAGTGATGCATCAAATTAAGCAACAGAACGAACATGCTTTTATCGGCGGCAATGCCAATCGCTTAAGACAAGGTTCTCATTTAAACTTCAATCTCAACTCAGTTCCAGTGAGAAAAACACCACCAACATCAACTATAACTGCACAATCACGTATACCAGCTGAGAAAGCGAAATATCGCTTGCAACAGGCTGAAATGACCTTAGTTGCGGAAAGCAATCAAGATTCAAGCACTGGAAGTGCCAAAAAAGACACATTACAGCAAAAAAGCACTGCAGACTTGTCATTAAAAGTTATGACAGCACGAGAAAAAACCGTTACATTACAAAAAAACGTAACGCAGTTAGAATTGGCTTTACGCCAAAAGGAACAACGGATTCAACTGCTCAATGCTCGACTCGCTGCACTACAAGATCAGTTGAAAGCGCAAAAGGAAGCGAAGAATTCAGCGCACTAAGTTACGAAAACATTTATAGATTTGTATAAAGCGGTTCTGGCTTTAAGGGGTATAGATCATGTCAACTATAATAATCGTATTGCTCGTCATCGTTTTGATTGTAGCAATCGTTCTTAAAAAGCGTGAAGGTCAGCAAAAGCAGTCCGCAGCAAAAAAAACTGCTAGCAAAACTGTGAAAAAAGCTTCATCGCGTACTACATTGGTTCAAGAAGAGCATGTACCTGCCCCAGCAGTGACAACACCAATCTCGGAAAGTCTGCGTCAAAGACTGAGTCATGAAATTCAACAGGGTAATTATCTGACTGCTGAAGCACAGATTAACCAAGCGTTAAAACAAGATAATGCTCAACATGAATTATATTTATTTTTAGCAGATATTCATTTAGCACAAAAAGATGAGTTCGCAATTGATCAATTGATCAAACATTTGCATGCATTAAAGTTAGCCGATATTGCTCAAGCTGCTGAAGTTAAGAAAAAAGAAGGGTTAAAAGCGACTTCATTTGACAGTATTGAGTTCGACCATCAAGCTAGTGCCCCTACGATAGACACGACATCAGAGCAAAAATCTGAGTTTGATGGCTTAGCACAAGATACTCCCCAAAGTTTTGATGACTTGCAATCTGAATATATTGCACCTGCTGAACAAGAAAAGATTGCAGAGCCGAAATCAGCCGTTGAACCTTTAGATTTTGACTTCTCTTTCGAGCAAAAAGAAACAGCCAAAACTGACACTACTGCTGTAGATGTTCAAGACCAGCAAGCGCTGGCATTTACCCCAAGTATTGATTCAACACCAAGTATCGAAGAAACAAAACAGCCTGAAGAAAAACCAGCCCTAGATTTTAGCTTTGGTAATTTAGAGTTAGCACCCACTCAACCTTTAGATGAAGTTGAGGAGACTCAATCTAAAACGGATCTATCCCCGAACCTCGCACCTGAACAAGTGGCATTTGAAGACAGTCCAGTTGAACTAGAAAAAGCTGAATTGGACTTTGGTACTACCGAAACAAATGTTGATTTAGCAGCAAATTCTCCTGCACAGGTCGTACCAGAAGCTGTTACGCTAACTGATCCACTTGCCCAATCTTTTCCAGATTTGCAGCAGCTAGATGAAGCTCAACTTAACTTAGATCTTGCTGAGCAATACATCGAACTTGGGGCATACGAGTCTGCCCAAGTATTGCTACAAAGTAGCCAATCTCAGTTTAATGCTGAACAACAACAACGTTCACAAAAATTACTGAATCAAATAGCGTCATAAAGCAGATCGGTCTAAAATAAGCAGTCTCCATGACTGCTTTTTTATGATGAAAAAATTTCTATTATGAAAACAATCGCTTTAATTTATATGGGTGGAACCTTTGGCTGCGTTGGTGATCCTTTGATGCCGATGCCTGAACACAGCTTTTTACCTGCACTGAAAAAAGTAATCCCTACACATTTCTCGGTAGAGTGTTTTGCTGCACCAAGTATCAAAGACAGTAGCGCTTGTACTGCAACAGACTGGCTCAAACTTATACAACAAGTTCAGCAACTACAACTTGACGGTTTTCAGCATTTTGTCATCATCCATGGTACAGATACTCTAAGCTATGCAGCAGCAACACTTGCGCGTTTCATAGGGCATTCTTGCCATGTCGTGATTACAGGTAGCCAGTATCCTCTACTCAACATTGATGCAAATGACATCCGAGAGTTTACTGATGCCTTGAGTAATTTAACTCTCGCATGTGAGCAAGTCCTTCGACTCCCTGCTGGTGTCTATCTTGCCTTTCATCAACAGATTTTCCATGCACAAACAGCACTAAAAGTTCATACGACTGAATTGAATGCATTTGCAGGTGTTGCAGCAACTCAAGAATGTCTGACTGTCGCCGATTATTTTGTGGTCCAAAATGAACATTTTGAACAAGCCACACAGCTCAGCGTACTCAACTTGATGTTACAACCCATCGCGCAAGAGCAGCTCACCCTACAGCTAAAGAATATTCTTGCAAACCCACCTCACTTTTTAATTTTACAAGGATTTGGGACGGGCAATATTGCTGTCAATGATGAGATACTATCGTTATTTGAAGCCCTCTATCAGCGCCAATGCCTCACCATTGTTAGTACTCAAGTCACCTTCGGGCAAATAGATCAACGTTATGCAGTTAGTTCATGGATTCATTCTGCCAAAGTTTTGCTCAATGATTGTCATAGCCATGCCGATTTATATGCAAAAGCCCTGCAAATGTATTTAAAATACCCGACCCACGATCAATGGTTCACACATTGGCAGCAACACTAATTCTGAGGTTAAGACATGCAACGTTATGCAATTGGTATTGAATTTTGCGGTACTCAATACCGTGGTTGGCAAACACAACAAGCAGGCGTTGCAAGTGTTCAAGAAACCATTGAAAAAGTTTTAAGCACGATTGCAGATCACCCTATTATATTGCATGGTGCTGGACGTACGGATGCAGGAGTACATGCAACCAATATGGTTGCGCATTTTGATACTACCGCAATCCGCCCAGATCGTGGTTGGCTCATGGGGACAAACAGCCAACTTCCGAAGGATATATCACTTCAGTGGATTAAACGCATGGATGAAAGCTTCCATGCTCGCTTTAAAGCTCGCGCAAGACGCTATCGCTATATCGTTTATAACGCCCCAACTCGCCCCGCATTATTGTATAAGCAAGTAACCCATCTCTATCAAACCCTTGATGTACAGAAAATGATTGCTGCTGCTGCAAAATTTGAAGGCACGCACAATTTTGAGACCTTCCGCGCTGCAGCATGCCAATCCAATCAACCTGTACGCCACGTCAAACATTGTCGTTTGTTTGAACATGGCCGCTATCTAGTTCTTGATATTCAAGCGGATGGTTTTTTGCATCATATGGTGCGAAATATTATGGGCTGCTTACTTGAAATTGGACAAGGGATGTATGAAATCGACCATATTGATCACATGTTCGCTGCACAAGACCGCAAAGCCGCTGGTATTACGGCACCTGCCGATGGACTGTACTTCATTCAAGCAGAGTATCCTGAACAGTTTGATCTCCCACAATCACCATTGGGACCGCATTGGTTGAATCTTCCTGAATAAAAAAACCTTATCTGATTGATAAGGTTTTTGGAAACTTTTAACGTTGCTTTCTTTTACGATATTCAACAGGGGTTTCATTGGTCCAGCGCTTAAATGCGCGATAAAAAGTACTTGGCTCTGAAAATCCAGTTAAATACACAATACGTTCTACACTCTCATTGGTGTTTGCCAATAACTTTTTGGCTAAACGGCAACGATAATCAGAAAGAATTTGCTGAAAACTGGTATTTGCCTCACTCAATTGAGTTCTTAGACGACGAGGTGTGATGTTCAATTGTGCGGCAACTGTCTCCAAAGTGGTCTCACCACTTTCCAAGGTTGAACCAATGGCACGACGCACCTCACCTACTAAATCATAGCGGGCTAGCTCTTGTAATTTTTCAATCGCTAATTGTTCATGGAGCTGCAATAGTTCTGGTTCAGCTTGCCATAATGGATAATCTAGTACAGTTGCATCAAAATAAAGTCGAGTCTCTTTTTGACCCAAGCTCACAGGACAACCGAAAACACGAAAATACTCATCATCGTCAGCACCTTCATTAAAATTGAAATCAATATAAATCGGCTGAAACTGACCTTCAGTAATAAACTTAAAGAACCGTAGAATACCCGACATCGCACATTCAGAAAAATGACGATTCACCAAGTTATCTGGCCAATATTGCTCGCCATTACTGAGATAACAACGACCATCTTCAATAATCAATTTCGCATCAAAAGCATCACTGATTAAACGTTGGTAAGCCAAAGCACGCTTTAGCCCCTCACCAAAAGTTTCGCTACTAATAAACAAATGTTCAATGACCTGCCCTCTATACAAAGGCAAATGCTCACCAAGATGTAGCCCAATATCAGGATCGTTACTTACTTCTTGTGCAGCGATCCAAAATGCATTCTGTGCACTTAATGGCGTTCGTGCATTGGTATCAACTTGATTGAGAGCCACTCCAGCCTTGGTTAAAATCTCTTCTGTCGGTAATCCTGCTTTACGAATTGCCTGATAACCAAAGCGCAATACAACTGATGCATCTGTTAGCTGACCCACGCAGTGCCCTTCCCTGTAAGTACGTTATTGTGACAATGAACAATAAATTTAGATTAACGTTGATTGACCAAACTGACAACAATATTCTGCTTCTTTTGTAAAAAAAATTTTAAGAATTGTCTAACAATTTCTTTCGGCTAATATCTGGCTGCCTTATCGTGACTTCATCTTGTAAATTTTAAATAAATTGACTATAATTTGCGCCTTTCCAATTTGATCATCAGGTAGGCCATGGCCAATAAAGAGGAACTCATCGAGTTCGAAGGCGTTGTCACCGAAACGCTTCCTAATACTATGTTCCGTGTACGTTTAGAAAACGGTCACGAAGTTATTGCTCACATTTCTGGTAAAATGCGTAAACACTATATCCGTATTTTGACAGGCGACAGCGTAAAAGTTGAAATGACACCTTATGATTTAACAAAGGGTCGTATTACTTATCGTGCGCGCTAAGAATTCGTGAATGCAAAAAAGCCACAACTCATGTGGCTTTTTTTATAAGCTATAAGCGAATACGCTATTTAATGATCTAACACTCACTTAGTTGTTTAGAGCGATAGTAATTATTACTGTAATATAATATCGTCTCCAGAACCGATAGATTTGTATACGCATCTCATATTCTTCGATCAAATATAAAAAATTATTTATTCCAAAAATAAGGAAATAGTCGCAATGCATTATAAATTTTTTATTATTTTCTTCGCATTACTATTGCAAGGCTGTGCAACACCCAAATGGCAGTCTATTCAATTACAAGACTATCTCCAACCTTACATCGGGCAATCTGCTCAGAACATTCAACAGAATCTCAACTTGAATGACTTAGGCTTTCAAACGCTTAAACATCCTCAAATGACAACAGATACCTTGACGTATACGGTTTTGCGACCAATTAACATTCCTATACCCATTGCCGAGTCTATAGGTGGTTCAGGGCCGAATATGGGAGGTTCAGTGCGATTGAACTCAGCCTCTACCCGACAACAGTCTTATGATGTCAATTTTTACTGCCATATTATTTTTGAGCTCGATCAGCAACAAATTGCGCGCTCAATTCGCTATGAAGGCAAAGCTTGCTAAAGCGATATCCCAAATAAAAAACGCAGCCTTAGCTGCGTTTTTTTATTTATAAGCATTTAGTTGAGTGCAGAAACTACCGCCTCACCCATCGCATCGGTACCTACTTTGCTCATACCTTCTGACATAATGTCAGCTGTACGGAAACCTTGATCCAATACTTGACCAACAGCATCTTCAATTGCTTTGGCAGCAGCCTCTTCACGGAAGGTATAACGCAACATCATCGCTACAGAGAGAATGGTTGCAAGCGGGTTTGCGACATTTTGACCTGCGATATCTGGCGCAGAACCATGACAAGGCTCATACATTCCCTTGCCATTCTCATCCAACGATGCAGAAGGTAACATACCAATTGAACCCGTTAACATCGCCGCTTCATCCGATAAAATATCACCGAATAGATTACCAGTCACAATCACATCAAACTGTTTAGGCGCGCGTACCAATTGCATCGCAGCATTGTCAACATACATGTGTGATAACTGAATATTTGAATATTGTGCTTGCTGTAAATCAGTAACAGTTTGCTTCCACAACTCAGTCACTTCGAGCACATTGGCCTTATCCACTGAGCAAACTTTTCCGCCACGCAATCCTGCAAGTTCAAATGCTACTTTTGCGATACGCTTGATTTCACTTTCTGAATAAACGTCCGTGTTATAGCCTTGTTTCTCACCATTTTCGAGTTCACGAATACCACGTGGTTGACCGAAATAGATCCCACCCGTTAATTCACGAACAATCAAAATATCTAAACCCGAAACAATTTCTGGTTTAAGGCTCGAAGCATCAGCCAATTGTGGATATAAAATTGCTGGACGTAGATTTGCAAATAGATTGAGTTCACTACGAATTTTTAATAGTCCACGCTCAGGACGGATAGAACGTTCAATGGTATCCCACTTCGGTCCACCCACTGCACCCAATAAAATTGCATCAGCTTTTTTGGCTTGTTCGCTCGTGATGGCTGGATAAGGTTCACCGTGTTCATCAATCGCTGAGCCACCGAGTAAACCATGCTCCCATGTCAAACCTAAATTAAATTTATCATTGACCTTAGTTAGTACTTTTTCAGCAGCGCCAACAATCTCAGGACCAATGCCATCACCCGCTAAAATTAAAATATGTTTAGACATCTATTTTTCCAGTTTGATATGCGCAGTTCTCACTGCAAGCGAATTAAATCTTTTTTTCAATAAATTCACCTAAGCCTTTGCTGACATCATAAGATCTGCAAAAACGGCGAATTGTTTGTTGCTCTTGCTGTAAATCAACACATAAAGGATCAGGTGCAGAAACGGTTAGTAAGCTACCTGAACGAGAAGTGCGATCACGATACATTTTGAAGGTATAGCGTAAATACGGTTTAAACTCATGAATGACATGAAAGGTTTCCGCACGATCAAGAGAAATCGGATAGAAACGGATCACGATTTCATATTCTTTCGCGGGAACACTGAGATAAACTTGCTGTTTTCGGCTGAATACAGAACCCTGTAATCTGACAATGCCACGTTCCATCGCCTGTCGACTTATACGATGTGACGTTGCATTAATGACCTCAATATCATTAATTCGAGCAAACTCACAATTCTCTACGCCTGAACAATGTAAGGTTGCATTATTCGCTTTTTGCTCTAGTGTATTTTGAGCAATACGAACTTGATCAACCACATTAGTTGTGTTTTGACATCCAGCTAAAATTGTTCCAACAGATAAACACAACAAAATATTGCGTGCCAATATCCTTCTCATTGTTCAGGCCCAGTCCTCATGTCATAGCAACATGCAAGCAAAATAATCTTTGTTTGCATGTTAGCAAGAGTTGTATCGCTATGCTATGTCTATGTTCAAAATGTATTCAAACAATTAGGCTTTGATTTCGGCAAATACCCAAGGACGCGCTTGTTTTGCTTTAGCTTCATATGCATGAATCTCATCAGCAACCTGCAAAGTTAAACCAATATCGTCCAAACCATTCAATAAACAATGTTTACGGAATGGATCAACTTCAAATTTGAATGCATCACCTTTCGGCGTACGCACTTCTTGTGCTTCCAAATCAATGGTGAGTTGATAGCCTTCGGCTTCAGCACATTCTTTAAATAATTGATCAACAATCTCTTCAGACAAGATCACAGGTAACATACCGTTTTTAAAACAGTTGTTAAAGAAAATATCTGCAAAGCTTGGCGCAATCACAGTACGGAAACCATACTCGTTTAACGCCCAAGGTGCATGTTCCCGACTTGAACCACAACCAAAGTTGGTACGTGCCAATAAAATCGTTGAACCTTGATAACGTGGTTTATTTAAAACGAAATCTGGATTTTTCGGACGCTTACTAATATCCTGCCCTAAATAACCTTCATCCAAATAACGCAATTCATCAAATAAGTTGTCGCCAAAGCCAGTACGCTTAATTGATTTCAAAAACTGTTTTGGGATAATTAAGTCTGTATCGACATTGGCACGATCTAAAGGTGCAACAATACCTTGTTCTACAGTGTATTTTTCCATGGTTTAGCTCCTTTAGAATGAACGAACATCAACAAAATGCCCTGCAATTGCTGCCGCTGCTGCCATTGCTGGACTAACCAAATGCGTACGACCACCATTACCTTGACGACCTTCAAAATTACGATTTGAAGTCGATGCACAATGCTCACCTGGTTGCAATTTATCAGCATTCATTGCCAAACACATTGAGCAACCTGGTTCACGCCATTCAAAACCTGCTTCCAAGAAAATCTGATCTAAACCTTCTTGTTCTGCTTGCTGTTTGACCAAACCAGAACCTGGAACGATCATCGCTTGTTTGATACTTGAAGCGACTTTACGGCCTTTTACAACTTCAGCAGCAGCACGAATATCTTCGATACGTGAGTTTGTACAAGAACCAATAAACACTCGATCTAATTGGATATCTGCCAAAGCTTGACCTGCATTTAAGCCCATATATTGGTATGCGCGTGTCCAGTCATTGCGTTGTACATCATCTTTGGCTTGTTCTAATGTCGGAACAGCCTGTGAAACAGGAATCACCATTTCTGGAGAAGTTCCCCATGATACTTGTGGTTCAATCTCAGCACCATTTAACACCACGACTGCATCAAACTCAGCATCATCATCCGAATGCAAAGTATTCCAATATTCTACTGCTTGATCCCACTGTTCACCTTTAGGTGCATAATTACGATCTTTCACATAAGCAATAGTTTTATCATCGACAGCCACCACACCCACGCGTGCGCCAGCCTCGATCGCCATATTACAAACAGTCATACGACCTTCAATCGACATATCACGGAATACTTGACCGCCAAATTCGATTGCGTAACCTGTGCCACCCGCTGTACCGATTTTACCAATGATGGCTAAAACCACATCTTTCGATGTCACACCTTTGCCTAAGACACCATCAACGCGAACAAGCATATTCTTCGATTTTTTCTGTACCAAGCATTGTGTCGCTAATACATGCTCAACTTCAGATGTCCCAATACCATGCGCTAAACAACCGAAAGCACCATGCGTTGCCGTATGCGAATCACCACATACCACCGTCATCCCAGGTAATGTTAAACCTTGTTCTGGTCCAACCACATGCGCGATCCCTTGACGGATATCATTAATACCAAATTCAACGATATTAAAGGTCTTACAGTTATCATCTAAGGTTTGAACTTGGATACGAGAAGTATCATCTTCAATCCCTGCAATGCCTTGTTCACGCTCTTTTTTAGAGGTCGGTACATTGTGGTCAGGTGTTGCGACATTGGCACTTAAACGCCATGGTTGACGTCCTGCAAGCTGTAAACCCTCAAATGCTTGTGGACTAGTCACTTCATGTAATAAATGACGATCAATGTAAATTAAACACGATCCATCATCACGCTCAGTGACTAAATGGTCATCCCATAATTTGTCATACAATGTCTTGCCTGCCATGTCATCGCTCTCCGTGATGCTTGCCATAGGACTGGGTATTTGTAATCTTAGCTTGATTATAACAACCGTTTCACATAAATCTAATTTATCATTTTTATAAATTAACAAACTTTTTGGAATAATTTGTTTTTATAATAATATTCTCTTCAACCACGATTCATAAAACCAATCATCAGCAATTGAAATTTCTTTTTTACATTTTTAATGATAATGATTATTATTTATATAAATCTAATTTGATAAGACGGTGACAGCATGGCTAATATCCAACAGTTTGTGATTAAAAATCAGCGAACTTTAAAAAAAACCTTAAGCTACTACTTCATGCATATCACAGTGGCCATGTTGGTCGCTTATGTAGTCACTGGAAATCTCATCATGGCGGTAACTTTGAGTTTACTTGAACCAACCGTACAAGCATTTGCCTACTTCTTCCATGAAAAAATTTGGAATAAAACCGAACAAAAAGCCTAACTTTTAATTATACATATACAGCTTAAACTATCTTTGTTCACCGCTTTTGCCTAAAATAGTTTGCTGTATATGCTTAGCCATCAAAAATAAACATCTAAATTTTAATGATTTTCGAGCCTAAATTATGAATCTTGCCGCCTTTGAAGCGTTTGTTAAAGTTATGGAAACAAGTTCAATTTCAATTGCTGCTGAACAGCTTTTCATTACTCAACCAGCGGTCACTAAACGAATTCATAGTTTAGAGGATTATTTTGGCGTCAAACTATTTGAATCGGCTGGACGAGGAATTCAGCCTACTCATGCTGCTCACTCATTATTACCCAAAGTCAAAACATGGTTAAATGAACTCGGTGAGATTCATCATACATTGAGCCATGAGCAAGCCCAAGTTCAGGGTCGCCTCAAGATCGGTACCAGCCATCATATTGGCCTGCATCATCTTGCCGAACCATTAAAAAAGTTTGTGCAACATTATCCCAAAGTCACTTTAGATGTTCATTTTGTTGATTCTGAACAGGCTCATGAACAAGTACTGGCTGGAGAATTGGAGCTGGCATTTCTGACCTTGCCGCCTGTCGGCGATGATCGTCTTAATTATGTCACGATCTGGGAAGATCCTTTGGTTTTCGTCTCCGCACCATTTCATCCACTGGCCCAACAACATGATCTTCAACTTGAGGATTTGATTGCTTATCCGAGTCTATTACCTGCGGCTCATACCTATACCAGCCAAATCACTTTGGCTGAGTTTGAGAAAAAAGGATTAAAACCCAGAATTACCATGAGTAATAATCCTTTAGAGTCCATCAGAATGCTGGTTTCGATCGGTTTAGGCTGGTCAGTCTTGCCAAAAACCTTACTCAATCATGAACTCACCCGCTTAGATTTGAATCTAAACATGAATCGCCAGCTAGGCATGGTTTGGCATCCAGCACGAATCCAATCCAAAGCGGCTGAGGAACTGATCCAAATGATGACTTAAATCGACCAATCCTGAATGTCCCATTGTTGTTCTTGTGCAAGTTTTTCCAAACGATCATCAGGATTTACCGCAATGGCATGGGTCGCATATTCAAGTAAGAACCGATCGTTGATTGAGTCGGAATAAGCCCAAGACTCACTCACCGTACGTCCTGCTAACCATTGATCTAAACGTGCAAGCTTGCCTTTTTGATAACACGGAATTCCCGTCACCTTGCCTGTGTATTTGCCGTCGGATATTTCTGCATTGGTCGCAATAATTTCAGTAATACCAAATTCACGGAAAATTGGTGCCGTAATAAAGTCACTGGTCGCGGTAATTCCCACAATCGCATGTCCCAGATCCTGATGTTTTTTAATGGTATCAAAACCTTTGGGGCGCATTTTAGGGCGAATAACTTTTTGCATAAACAACTGATGGAGATCGGTTAAGTAGTTATTGTCATGCTTGGTTAAAAACTCAAAAACAAACTCATTATAAGCAATCGGATCCAGTTGCCCTGCTTTGTAATCTTCATAAAATTTATCGTTCATTTGACGATGATGAACTGGATCAACTAAACCTTCATTGACCAAAAATTCACCCCACGAATGGTCAGAATCGGTATTTAACAGGGTATGATCTAAATCAAACAAAGCCAATTTCATATAAATGCTCATTTAAATGCAAATTAAAGAAAAAAAACGTAAATCTATTTCCGTAAGTCACTAAAAATTCGTTAAGATCATAGCAATTTTAAACATTTTACTTTGATCTTTTACGAGTTGGACGTGCAAGCGTGACTGTCCCCGAGATCAAAGTCAACGATATAGACAAAATTTAGGTAGCCAAATGATCGACTCAGAAGGTTTCCGACCCAACGTCGGGATCATTTTGGCAAACGATGACGGACACGTCTTATGGGCAAAACGCATTGGTCACAATGCTTGGCAATTTCCACAAGGAGGAATCCAGTTTGGAGAAACCCCTGAACAGGCACTTTATCGTGAACTGAGAGAAGAAGTCGGTTTATTGCCCGAACACGTCCAAATTATAGCGCAAACAAAAGGTTGGCTGCGTTATCGTTTGCCACATCGGTACATTCGGTCAGATTCAGATCCGGTATGTATTGGACAAAAGCAAAAGTGGTTTTTACTGAAGCTGACGGCATCGCCACATCATATTCAGTTAAACCTCTCTGACCCACCCGAATTCGACGAATGGCAATGGGTGAGTTATTGGTATCCTTTGGGTCAAGTGGTCAACTTCAAACGTGATGTTTACCGTAAGGCCATGATGGAGTTGTGTTTACAATTACCTCAGCGTTAAACGTTAATAAATCATCACTTTAAGCAATGATTTTTGACAAGAGAGCTGTTATAACTAGGCAATAACGATTTATAAATTGGAGTAAACATCCATGTCAAACATGCAACTCGACACCCTTAGACGCATTGTCCAAGAAATTAATGCGTCCGTCAGTTTGCATGATTCTTTGGACATTATGGTCAACCATGTTGCAGAAGCAATGGATGTGGATGTGTGCTCGATTTATTTACTGGATGAGCGTAATAAGCGTTATGTGCTCATGGCCTCTAAAGGTCTAAATCCAGAATCTGTTGGTCAAGTTGCATTAAATGTAGGTGAAGGACTTGTTGGCTTAGTCGGTCAACGCGAAGAAATCGTCAACCTAGACAATGCACCAAAACATGATCGTTTTGCTTATTTACCCGAAACAGGTGAAGAGTTATTTAACTCCTTCCTCGGCGTTCCCGTCATGTACCGTCGTAAGGTAATGGGCGTTCTCGTTGTACAAAAGAAAGAGCCCCAAGACTTTAGTGAAGCGGCTGAATCTTTTCTCGTTACGCTTTGTG
Organism: Acinetobacter sp. ATCC 27244; assembly: GCF_000156555.1. Lineage (NCBI taxonomy): Bacteria > Pseudomonadati > Pseudomonadota > Gammaproteobacteria > Moraxellales > Moraxellaceae > Acinetobacter > Acinetobacter sp. ATCC 27244. The sequence continues at coordinate 236,972 of NZ_GG665962.1, read as the reverse complement.
CACAGCTCTCAGGTGTTATTGCCCATGCGCATGCGGTGGGAAATATTGATGTATTCCGTAAACCAAGTAATGGCCCTAGCTACAAGACCTTCCAAGGTGTTTCGGGTGCTGGGGGGAATTGCCTTAGGACGTGCTATCGTATTGTATCCACCCGCAGATCTCACTGCGATTCCAGATCGTGAGGCTGATGATATCAGTGAAGAGCTGGAACTCTTGGATCAAGCAATCGTTGCTGTTCGCGCAGAAATCCAATCACTTGATGAAAAGATGCAAGATTCATTGATGTCGGAAGAACGAGCACTGTTTAGTGTGTTCTTACGAATGCTAGATGAAAATGCACTTCCAAGTGAGATCAAAGATCATATTCGTGATGGTAGCTGGGCACAAGGTGCCGTACGAAAAGTCATCGACAAGCACTCTGCTCTATTTGCACAAATGGAAGATGATTATTTGCGTGAACGCGTATCTGATCTAAAAGATCTAGGCCGTCGAATCCTCGCTTGTTTACAAGAAAACGATACAAGTCATCGAGAGTTGAGCCCAGATAGTATCCTGATCGGTGAAGAAATCAGTACTGCTGCATTAGTTGAACTACCTGTTGACAATATCGCGGCGATTGTAACCTCAGAAGGTGCTGCCAATTCACATATGGTGATTGTTGCACGTGCGTTGGGTATTCCAACCGTTGTCGGGGTGACTGAATTACCGATTACCACACTTGATGACATTGAGATGATTGTCGATGCTTATCAAGGACGTATCTTCGTTAATCCACCACGACGTTTACGTCAACGCTATAAAGAAGTCCAAAAAGAAGAAGAACAAATTGCGAAAGATTTAAAGCAATACGAAACCAAAGATGCGATTACCCCAGATGGCGTTGCGATTCCGCTATTTGTAAATACGGGTTTAATGATTGATGTAGTTCGTGGCGTGCAACGTGGTGCAAAAGGCGTTGGTTTATACCGTAGTGAAATCCCGTTCATGCTCCGTGATCGCTTTCCTGGTGAAGAAGAACAACGAGCAATATATCGTCAACAGCTCAGCCATTTTGCCAATAAACCTGTCACCATGCGAACTCTCGACATTGGTGCAGATAAGGATCTACCATACTTTAGCATTGAAGAAGAAAACTCCGCTTTAGGTTGGCGTGGTCTGCGTTTTACACTCGACCACCCAGAAATTTTCTCAGCTCAAATTCGGGCAATGCTAAAGGCAAGTATTGGTCTAAACAATCTACACATCCTCTTGCCGATGGTGACCAGTGTCAGTGAGGTTGAGGAAGTTCTGTATTTATTGGAACGTGACTGGATTGCAGTTCAAGAAGAAGAACAAGTCAAAATCAATAAACCTAAAATTGGGATTATGGTTGAAGTCCCAAGTGTACTCTTTCAAATTGATGAGTTTGCAGAATTAGTCGATTTTTTCTCTGTGGGTTCAAACGATTTAACTCAATATTTACTCGCTGTTGATCGTAACAACCCTCATGTTGCCAACGTTTATTCACATTATCACCCATCAGTCCTCAGAGCATTAAAGCGCTTAGCGCTCGACTGTCAGGCACACCAAAAACCAGTGAGTGTCTGTGGAGAAATGGCAGGTGACCCATTAACCGCTATTTTATTAATTGCAATGGGCTTTGACACACTGTCAATGAGTTCAAGTAATATTTTAAGAGTACGCAAAGCGATTTGCCATGTCCCAATGAGTGACGCGAAGCGTCTACTGGATGACGTTCTGCAAATGAATAACCCTTTAGTCATTAAAAGTTGGTTAGAACACTATTTCAGAACCCATGGTTTAGCTGATATGGTCAAATCGAATCGTTTAGTCGGCGCCTAAACGCAACATCATCAAAGGGGATGCTGTTCAGACAGAGTCCCCTTTATCAATCTAATTATTTTGCAGCACGAAGATAAACTTGCTGCTTACCTTGATTTAAGCTCACACGAGGAAATTGACGATCATAGTCAATCACAATCGTATCTTTAGCTGCAAGATTTTTACGATCAGATTCCCATGTCACATAATACGTAATTTCAGCATCCGCTCGAACCGCTGGTTGAATCAGCTTTTTATGATCTGCTGGTATTGTAAAATCCACTGTAAAAGGAATCTGAGAAACTTGAACTTTCTTTTTCTGAATCAACGTTGCTGGCGCATCAGCCATACGACTATCTACTGCATACAAACTTGCTGTACCTTGCTGTGGCGAGACGCCATAAGTTCCTTGCCCCACAAACTCAACACTGAGTGATTGTAACGAGTTTGCTTTGCCTCCATCTGTTTCAGGCATAGATGTACAACCTGCAAGTGCTGCTAATGATAGACCGAGTCCTATTGCGAATGCTTTCATTATTTTTTAATCTCCTCAAAAGATAAAATTAAAAATATCATAGTAAACCTGCAAATTCTTGTGACTTACATATCTCCTACCTAGCATTTCATTGAGAAACTTAAATGAGCCTCTTTATTAAAATAAGTGTAGAAAAATATGCATAAATTCACTATTTTTACATAACTGCAACAGGTCTATTTCATGCTTTTTTACCGATTTCATCTATTTTTAGTTAGGTCATTAATCATTACAACGACTTTTTATATAAAAAATTAAAAATGAATTAAGCTTTTTATTTTTCAACATTTTTTATCATTTTTAACAATTTTCACATCCACAAATCTCCTATTCCTGTTTAAGCTTTAAACAGTTTCAATCGAATAAAGCACTTAAGACATCAACTTTAATCCATTGGAAAAAAAAACGTCATCAACCTAGAGTAAAAATACAAAGGATGCGAACTTAGTCATTGCACATCAATTTAGGCATCTGAGATTTCGATACCGATTTTGTCAATGCGGCGGTTACACATTCATATCTTTGAACGGTCCAATAGTCGAGATTACGTTACTCAGGCGTTATCTCGATGGAGAAGAATCATGAGCCAGAACGATAAATCACAAATCAATACGACATCAGGACAATGCCCTGTTCTCCACGGCGGCAATACAGAAATGCAAGGCGGCCCCATGGCTTGGTGGCCAAATGCCTTAAATCTCGATATTTTACATCAACATGATAAAAAAACTGATCCAATGGATCCTGATTTTGATTACGCAAAAGCTTTTTCAGAACTTGATTTAGAAGCCGTCAAGCAAGATTTACGAGAACTCATCAATACGAGCCAAGACTGGTGGCCTGCCGATTGGGGCAGTTATGTTGGTATGATGGTGCGTACAGCATGGCACCTTGCCGGTAGCTACCGTAAACAGGACGGGCGTGGTGGCGCAAATACTGGTAACCAACGTTTTGCACCTCTAAATAGCTGGCCTGATAACGTCAATACCGATAAAGGCCGTCGTCTGCTTTGGCCAATCAAAAGAAAGTATGGCAATAAAATTTCATGGGGCGATTTAATTGTTCTTGCAGGTACAGTCGCTTATGAGGTTGCAGGACTGAAAACATTTGGTTTTGCTGGCGGTCGCGTCGACATTTGGGCACCCGAAAAAGATGTGTACTGGGGTAGCGAAAAAAAATGGTTAGATGCAACCAAAAACCGTTATGACAATGATCAAGACCGTGAATCTTTAGAAAATCCGCTTGCAGCAGTTCAAATGGGCCTCATTTATGTCAACCCTGAAGGCGTTGATGGTGTACCTGATCCTTTACGCACAGCTCAAGATATGCGTACCACATTTGATCGAATGGGAATGGATGATGAAGAAACCGTCGCATTAACTGCAGGTGGTCATACTGTCGGTAAAGCACACGGAAATGGTAAAGCAGAGAATTTAGGTGCTGACGTTGAAGGTGCAGATGTTGAATTCCAAGGTTTAGGTTGGCATAACTCTGAAGGAACGGGTAATGGTGCAAATACAATGGTCAGTGGTATCGAAGGCGCTTGGACCACTCATCCAACTCGATGGGATAACGAATTTTTCTATCTACTTTTCACTTATGATTGGGAGTTGCGCAAGAGCCCAGCAGGTGCTCATCAGTGGGAGCCCATTAACATTAAAGAAGAAGACAAGCCTGTCGATGCCCACAACCCAAATGTCCGTCGTAATCCGATCATGACCGATGCCGACATGGCACTCAAAATCGATCCTGAATATCGTAAAATTTCAGAACGTTTTTATCGTGATCCAGCTTATTTAGCGGAAGTATTCTCGCGCGCATGGTTTAAGTTGACCCATCGTGACATGGGGCCAAAGAGCCGTTATCTAGGTCCAGATGTTCCTCAAGAAGATTTAATTTGGCAAGATCCAATTCCAACTGTTGACTATACTTTGACAGATAGCGAAATTGCAGAGCTTAAAGCGAAGTTACTTGCAAGTGGTTTATCTAGTTCAGATTTAATTACAACTGCTTGGGACAGTGCACGTACTTATCGTGGTTCAGATTTCCGCGGTGGAGCGAATGGTGCCCGTATCCGTTTAGCACCTCAAAAAGACTGGGTTGGCAATGAACCTGAGCGTTTACAACGTGTGTTAAGTGTATTGGAGTCAATCCAAGCAAGTTTAAGCAAAAAAGTCAGTATTGCTGATTTAATCGTACTTGGAGGCACGGCTGCCGTAGAACAAGCTGCGCATAAAGCAGGTGTACAGATCACTGTACCATTTGCCCCAGGTCGTGGTGATGCAACCGCAGAACAAACTGATGTTTATTCATTTGAACCATTAGAACCGTTACATGATGGTTTCCGTAACTGGCAGAAGCAACACTATGCAACAATGCCAGAAGAGCTGCTATTAGATCGAGCACAACTCATGGGACTTACTGCACCGGAAATGACAGTATTGGTTGGTGGCCTACGTGTACTCGGTGCGAACTATGGTAACAACCCGCAAGGTGTCTTGACGGATCGTGTTGGCGTACTTAGTAACGATTTCTTTGTAAATCTCACTGACATGAAATATAACTGGAAGCCAACAGGCCGCAATAGTTATGACATCGTCGAACGTGACAGCGGTGTAGTTAAATGGACAGCAAGCCGTGTGGATTTAGTTTTTGGTTCAAATTCAATTCTACGTGCTTATGCAGAAGTATATGCTCAAGATGATAACAAAGAGAAATTCGTCAAAGACTTTGTGAAAACTTGGGTCAAAGTGATGAATGCAGATCGTTTTGATCTTGCTTAAATCCTCTTAAAATGGAGAAATGAAGAACCTTTTATGGTTCTTCATTTTTTTATGCTGGATTTTGAACTATGATCACAACAATGAATCTGGAAAATAATAACAATGACCACTTCACTCAATCATATAATCCAAGACAGTAATATCATCTTGTTTGATGCTCATTGTGTACTATGCTCTGCATGGGCGGATTTCATGGTGAAAAATGATCCTCAACTTCAATTCAAGTTAGCATCAGTTCAGTCACCAATAGGTCAACGTATTTTAACGATGTATCAACTTCCTACTGATCATTTTGAAACAATGGTATTAGTGGAACGTGGAAAACTATATACAGAATCAACTGCATTTATCAGAATCATTAAACACTTATCATTTCCATATTCAACACTTAAGTACACTCAATTTATTCCCAAAGTGATCCGAGATTTTGGATACCGACGTGTTGCCCTCAACCGCTATCTTCTTTTTGGTAAAACTGAACAATGCTACAGAATGACACCTGAAATCGCGGCTCATTTTTTAACTAATGATATGGTTTCATGAATACCTTAATCCAAACCCATCAACGTATTTTGAAGTTAAGTCAGGTCATGATTGGCTTGCTATGGATTTATCAGGGTTTATTTCCAAAATTAATTTTTAAAGTAGAGGATGAACAATACTTTTGGCAATACATGGGCTTAGCTTCAGAGTATATCTTCTGGATAATTTCACTTTCGGGGATCGCTGAAATTAGCTTCGGTTTTATGTTTTTATTATTTACACATCGATATTTACACAGGTTAAATATTATCAGTTTGATTGGGTTATTCATTTTCGTTTTATTGATTTACCCAAATAAAATCTATCAAGCATTTAATCCTGTCGTCATGAATCTCGGACTGATTAGCCTTTCAATTATTGCATTGTGGTGTATTGATACCCTCCAAGAGCTCAAGCTCGAATAAAATGCCCTTCACGAATACAATAAAATGGGCTCACTAATTTTGAGGATGCTTTCATCTCATGCATCAGCTCTTGTTCTGGTGCATCACGATCTTCATCCGTGAGCTGAAAAGTTCGATAATGTATTGCGAGAGATCGATGGGCATGTAAGTCTAAATGTGCATGGAATGCATCTTGTGGATTCATATGAACATAACGCATCAAATGACGAGGCTCATAAGCGCCTATAGGTAACAATGCCACTCTCGCATCACCATAACGCTCATGAATCTGTTTAAAGTGCCCAGCATATCCTGTATCACCAGCAAAAAAACAATGTCCTGTTTTTGCGAGCAACGAAAATCCGCCCCACAATGCGCGATTCTGATCTCTCAATCCACGCCCAGAGGCATGCTGTGCAGGTGTATACGCAATTTTCAATTCATCATGAAATGGAATTTCTTGCCACCAATCCATTTCAATCACATGCAAATGTTCAGGCATATAATAACCATTGCCTAAACCCGTATAGATCGGCATTTCAAACTTCTGATGAAGCCATTCTAAAGTCGCCAAATCAAGATGATCATAATGATTATGGCTCAATAGCACACCATGAATATAAGGCAGATGCTCTAAAGCAATTCCAGCTGTACACGCACGCTGTGGACCACGTCCTTGCCGTGGACTTGCATATTCACTCCAAACAGGATCTGTTAAAAAGTTATACGGACCTATTTGGATCAAAACAGTCGCATGCCCCACAAACCATATTTGCCAATCATTCAGATCTGCATGCGGACGGTTTTGGGGAAACTCCAAAATTTGATTACGCTGATTCAACTCATGAGCACGATCAACCTGCCATGTAAAGGACTTCCGTGTGGCAAGCCATTTCACCAAGCCTTTACGACCTAGTGGTGACAAAGGACGCTCTAGATTGTAGAAACGATCAAGACCACTATGCTCAGATGCCTCATGCGGAAATGGAGGCTTCATCCATGTATGGCTCAAGCAAGATTGTGTCGGCAATTGATAGGTTAATGTCGGCTTATCTTTCATGTACGTCTTCTATGGTGAAATCCAATCGCATGGGATAATAGGAATATTTCGATCTTTAGGCTTTAAGTATCAAGTCAATCCAAGCTTTTCTCATATACAAAAAGTATCAATCTCAGAAAATTTAATGATGCTCTGATCCTAACATAAGCTGTTAGTTATGCTGATTTTCTTTGACCGAGTCAATACCATTTTCACGTCGTTATCATACGGTTTGGTGGTTGATTTTATTCCAGATGATATACACGGGCATTTTCACGAATGTCCTTACCACATAAAAAAACAGCCGCATCAAGCGACTGTTTCTAACAATTCTATATCCTTAACCAGCATGACTAAAAAATTCAGCAAATTTCTCATAACTAGGACGCTTACTCACATGATCCAAATAACGCGCTATTGCTGGATGAGGTTGTATTTCTTCCATTTTCAGTTGCCAAAATAACATAGCTGCCACCAACACATCCGCCGTTGTAAACTGCTCACCACATAAATAAGGTGCAGCTTCACCCACGCCAATCACAAAGGCATTATAAGCATCATCATAGTCGCCATAGCCAACTGAAGACTTTTGTTCAGGATTCACCCCTACACCAAGCATACGGTCGGTTGCAGCAGCTTCCCATGGTCCAGAAATGAAGAATAGCCAACGATAATAAACACCACGTTGCGGATCATTTAACGCTGGCGCTAAGCCTTTCTCTGCAAACTTATCGGTCAAATAAGCGCAAATAGCCCCCAACTCATAGATCACCACATCATCATCAACTAGAACAGGTACTTTCCCAAAAGGATTAATTTTTAAATATTCAGGTGTTTTCATTTCCGTATCAAAAGCAACTTCAATGCGTTCACATTCAATACCCAGTTCGATTAACAACCAATCGACAACAACACCACGTGAAAAAGAATTTGTATATAGTTTTAGAGCCATTTTGATATTTCCTTGTTTATTTGGTCTTATTTAAATTTAATACTTGTGATTGTCAGTTTTTGTCAGTAGTCGAATGGCAAACTTCTTGTATCCACCATTGTTGAAAAAGTTGTTGTTTAAAATGAGGATATAATTCTTGGCTTAAACTCAATTGCTGTATGCGATCTATTCTGAAATGTCGAAATCCATTACGCAGTTCACACCATGCTGCTAAAACGATACGATCATTAAAATATCCTAATGCAAATGGCCACAATACTCTTGAACTGACTCGTTGCTGCTCATCGACATAATCAACCATGATTTTGACTTGTTGACGAATCGCGATTCGAACCTGCTCGACCAACTGCTCATCTACAGGCAACCATGTTTGAATTGATCTTAGCGTGGTTTGTTGTAATAGATGCTGACAATGCGCGGGTAGTACCGCATTCAGTTTTGCCAATACAGAAGTTGATGCTGATTTTAGGGCTTGATCAGGAATCTCACTTAACCAGTTTAATGCCAAGAAAATAGCTTCAATTTCGGTTTCATTTAATGTCATCGGTGGAAGTAAGAAGTTTTCTTTAAGTTGAAAACCTAGACCCGCAGCAGCATCAATATTTACCCCTTGCTCTCGCAAACTCTCAATATCACGATAAACACTACGCTGACTGATCCGTAAACGTTCCGCCAGTACCTTTGCTGTTACTGGATATCGATATTCTCTTAATAATTGCAAAAGATTGAGCAAACGAATTGAGCGACTCATGGCTTCCCTATTGCTTTGTTATTATTTTTTGATGGGAGAGCATACTCCCCCACCTTGCTGTAATGCTTAAACCACTTAACTCTCTGAGAGTGCCGTCGATTGTATCATCCCTTGCAAATAACCATGCAATTGTTGCACATTATCCGCAATCGTAAGCGGTTGATAACGTTGTAACGTTTCAACACTATGCACGCCATAACTGACGCCGATTCTTGGCATATTCAGATTTTGTGCCATCTCAAGATCATAACTGGTATCTCCCACCATAATGGCGCGATCCACAGCCACATCCATCTCTGAAATGATTTCTTTTAACATCAATGGATCTGGTTTCGATCTTGTTTCGCTCGCCGCACGGGTAATATCAAAAATGTCATGGCTATTGGTTTGTCCAAGCACTCGATCCAAGCCTTTACGGCTTTTGCCCGTCGCAACAGCAAGTTTCAAACCTTGTTGCTTTAAATCAGTGAGTAGTTCAGCAACGCCATTAAACCAGACATCACCCTTCGAGTTTGCCACATAATGATCCGCATAACATTGCAAAATATCCTGCTGTAAATGGGGTACCTGTGGAAATAAGATTTGCATAACCTCAGGCAAGCCCAAACCAATAATACTTTTCGCAGCATCACTGCTCAGCGGCTGTTCAAATTGTTGTGCAGCATGCTGCAAACTTGCCACAATTTGCCCAACAGAATCAAACAAGGTTCCATCCCAATCAAAAATCACCAATTCCACATTTTGACGCATGATGATGTTCTCAATTTGATTCATGATTGCTTTCTCAACTCATCAATTAACTGCTGCATATCTTCAGGCATAGGTGCTTCAATGGTTGGATAATTTGGAATCTCTAAACGCATGGCATGTAAACACAAACGTCTCGCCTCAGGCCCTGAATACGCTGTATTGTGACCATATTTATCATCACCAATCAGTGGATGACCAATACTTAAACCATGTACACGAATTTGATGGGTACGACCTGACAAAGGCGAAGCATGCACCAGAGTTGCTGTTTTAAAACGTTCAGCCACCTTCCATTCTGTTTTACTTGGCTTACCTTCTTTGGTGACACGCACACGGCGTTCACCATTGGCCAGTTCATAACGCAATAAAGGCGCGTCAATCAACTGCTTATCCAAGCTGACCTGTCCTTTGACAATCGCAGCATAGGTTTTTTGAATTTTATGCTCACGCAGTAGGTCTTGTAGCAATTTTAAGGTACTACGCTTTTTACTGATCATCACCAAGCCAGAAGTATCTCGGTCAATACGATGAATCAGTTCTAAATATTTTTTTCCTGTCGCCGCACGCAAAGCCTCAATCAAGCCATATGCGACACCACTACCGCCATGTACTGCAATGCCGGAAGGCTTATTAACTACCAATAAACCTTCATCTTCATAGACGACACGGCTCAATAAGCTTTGAGCAACGCTATCACTCACAGGCGCAGCCGTTTCATCTTTTTGCTCATAACGAATCGGTGCAACACGAATCTGGTCACCAATCTGCAACCGTGTTTCTGCTTTTATTCTTTTTTTATTGACACGTACTTGTCCTTCACGAATCAAACGATAGATTCGACTTTTTGGGACACCTTTTAATCGGGTAAATAAAAAGTTGTCTATTCGCTGCCCGTCTTGATGCTCATCCACGTCAAACCAAGTGACACTTTGCCATTGTTGTGTAGAATTCATACGCTCGATTTATCCAAGATTTGCTAAATATGATTAAAAAATGATCATTTAGCTAAGTTATTTCACAAGAAACCTAAACTTAGCCCATAGGCAGATGCCACAAGGTTTGATATATTCAGCGCACGGATACCACCGTAAGTGAGCATCAAATCAAAAATTTTATTTAGATAAAATTTTAAATCGATGAGATATTCACCAACAGCTCGGATAGGTCCTAAAGAATTATGCCGACGCCGAAGGCTTATTATATCGGCAAAATGACAAACTGTTGCGTTTAATTGTGCATCTGCACATACAGTTTGTTCAGAAAAAATATGTCGCCAACTCTTGTTGGTTATTAAACGTAAACTGATCCACATCAGACAATTTGCTCCCTGATGTCGCATTCAGGCTAAAGCGTTGATGCATTGGAACTGCTAAGCAGAGATACGATGATCATTCCGTATCAAGACTTCCAGATGGATCGACTTCAATGCTTAATGACAGTGAAAGTCACCATCCAATGCACCGCTCACCCGCCAGTGAAGCGTACAGGAAACTTTGATTATGTCGGATCTAGTGATATTTCACAGATGTAAGACATGAATGAAATGTCAATAGATCGAAGATTAAAGCAGTATTGCTGACATCGAAACAACCGTATCAAAGCCCAAGCTGGATTTACAGTCAGTGGTTTCAGAGCATCCGAAATATAGTTGCTTCTGAGTCTTGATCGCGCCAATTTGATGTTTGCTCAAAAATATTGGGCCAGTTGTTTGTGTGCATCACTATTAGGTGTCACACCCATGAAACGTATGTTGATTAATGCAACCCACGCAGAAGAAGTCCGCGTTGCACTTATCACTGGTAATCGTCTTTACGATTTCGATTTAGAAAATCGTACTCGTGAACAAAAAAAATCAAATATCTATAAAGGCCATGTCACTCGCGTTGAGCCATCTTTAGAGGCGGTTTTTGTTGAGTACGGCGCACAGCGTCAAGGCTTTTTGTCTATGCGAGAAATCGCAAACTCATATTTCAAAGCGGATCCTCGCCAAACTTCTAATATTCGTGAACTCATTACTGAAGGCACTGAATTATTAGTTCAAGTTGAAAAAGAAGAGCGCGGCAACAAAGGTGCTGCGCTTTCGACATTTATTTCACTTGCTGGTCGTTATTTAGTTCTTATGCCAAACAATCCGAAAGGTGGCGGTATTAGTCGTCAAATTTCGGGTTCAGTCCGTGAAGAGCTTAAAGAAATTTTAGCGACACTAAACATCCCTCGTGGCATGAGCGTCATCGTTCGTACTGCAGGTATCGGGCGTACGCAAGAAGAGTTACAACTCGACCTACAACACTTACTTGACCTTTGGGCACAAATCCAAAGCTCTGCAAGCACGGGTCCTTCACCAATGCTCGTTCATCAAGAAGCTGGTGTTGTTACGCGCGCGATTCGTGACTATTTACGCGATGATGTGGGTGAAATTTTAATTGATAGCGAACAAGCTTATAACGAAGCGTATAACTTTGTTAAAGCAGTAATGCCACGTCAACTCGACAAATTAAAAACCTATACTTTAAATGAACCGTTATTCGCTCATTTTGGTATTGAAAGCCAAATCCAAACCGCTTATGAACGTGAAGTAAAACTTCCGTCTGGTGGTTCTATCGTGATTGACCAAACTGAAGCATTGGTTTCAATCGATATCAACTCAGCAAAATCAACACGTGGTCATGATGTTGAAGAAACCGCTTTAAATACCAACTTAGAAGCAGCTGAAGAAATTGCACGTCAACTTCGTTTACGTGATATTGGTGGCTTGGTTGTGATCGATTTCATCGACATGACCAAAGACCGTAATCAACGCATGGTTGAAGCGAAACTTCGTGAAGCAACACAAAGCGATCGTGCACGTATCCAGTTTGGTCAACTGTCACGTTTTGGCCTCATGGAAATGAGTCGTCAACGCTTACGCCCTTCCTTAGAAGAGGCAACTGGTTATGTATGCCCTCGTTGCCATGGTACAGGTATGGTACGTGACTTACGTTCACTTTCACTATCGATCATGCGTAAGGTCGAGGAAATTGCATTACGTGAGCGCCAAGGTGAAGTTCAAGTTGAAGTTCCTGTAGAAATCGCAGCCTTCTTATTGAATGAAAAACGTCATAGCCTTGTTTATCTTGAACAAACTTCAAATGTACGTGTCACTGTATTGCCTCATCCGCATTTAGAAACACCACATTACCAAATCCAATACAATCCAGCAGGCTTTGCACCTTCAAGCTATGAACGTACCGAAGCAACACGTTCAAGTGAAAAAGAACTGGGCTATGAGTCATCTGAATGGCATTTAGAAGATGCAGAACACGTTCATGCTGCTCCAGCACAAGCTCAAACTGCCGCTCCACAGAAAAAAACTGCTCAGCCACAGGCTGCTCAACCGAAGCAAGCACAAGTGCCTGCACAGAAGTCAGCAAGTCCTTGTGCTTGGTTAGAAAATCTATTTGTTCAAAAACAAGCACAGACGATTGATCAATCTCGTTCTGCACAAAATGCGGCAGCAGCGATTGAGCAATTGGTCAATGGTGGTGCTGTCAGCCGCGGTCAATTTGGTCAAGTCAACACCCCTGTTGTCACTGAAACACCAGCACCTGCGTCAACAACGAACAATGCCTATATTTCACAAAACCCTGTGAAACATGAAGCGCGCGAAAGCTTTGAAAAAGACGAAAAAACACATCGTCCAAATCAAAACCAGAAGAAGCGCAAGCATAAAGAGCAACGTGAACAACATGCACATGCCCATGAACAACAAAATCAAGTGCATGAAGAAGTTGTACAACTATCGCGCCAAGAACAACGCCATGAGCAACGTGAGCTAAAACGTCAACAAAAACGTCAGCAAACACAAGAGCCTCAAAACCAGCAACAGCATCACGATGCTGCACAAGGCAATGAGTCTGCTCCTGTTCCACGTCGTGAGCGTAATCAACAGCGTCCAAATCGCCCAAATCGCCACCGCGATCAAAGCGTTTTAAATGAAGCACCAGTTGTCACTGAAACTGCGGTTAACCCTCAACAGGTCAAAGTAGATGTGATCGATGCTCCTCGCACTGAACCGATGAACACTGCATTGGTCGTTAATATCGATCAAGGACAAAGTGAAATTATTGCACTGAATCCGCAACAAAAAACGACACCAGCAACTAAAGTTGAAGCTGTACCTGCTGTTGTGGAAAAAGCTGAGGTGACTCCAACTGCCGAAGCCGAGCCAGTAGTTATTGAACAAGAAGCTGAGACTGAAGCAACTCAAACTCCAGCGAAACGTGCCAGCAATGATCCACGTTCACGCCGTCGCCAACGTGGTGGTCAAGCTGTTGCTAAAGAAGCTTCCGTTAAAATAGCGCCGTCACAAATCCCAACATTGGGACAATACACGCTTGGCAGCTTAATCCGTCATGTATACGGTGAAGATTGCAAAATCTTGATTGAGCAGTTTGGTTTAATCACCACTTTCAATCGTGCTTTGCAAAAGTTCACTGAACAATATGCAAGCACACTTGTTGTGGAAAATACAGTTGTTGAAGAAAAGCGTCCTGTAACACGAGATGCAGAACTTCCAACTCAAAAGGCAATGGAAGAAGCAGAACCTGCGCCAGTGTTAGACCTAACACCGCCTAAAGCATCCGCTGCTCGTGTCGCAAACGATCCTCGTGAGCGTCGCCGTTTAGCAAAACTTGCTGCAGAACAAGCAAAAGAAGCACATCTTGCTTCAAATGCCACACCTGCTGTTGTAGAGAACACTGAAGTCGCTGCTGAAGAGGTGAAAGAAACCGCACCTCTTGAAGAACCTTCAGTAGAGGCAACACCAGTACCAGAGCAACAACCTTTGGAACTTGCAGCTACAGCAGTAGAAGCCGCTGAAACAGAAACAGTTACAGCCGTTGTTGAAGAAACGCAACCAGAACCTCAACAACCAGCGCCTAAGCCTGCGAAAGAGGTTGTAGAAAAAGCAACCAAAGCAGAAAAAGTGACTGAAAAAGCTGAAGCTGTAGAAAAAACGGAAGCAACTGAAGCTGAGGAAGACGAAGCTGCTAAAATTGAAAAAGAAAAATCAAGTCGCCCGCGCCGCCCGCGTGGACGTCCGCCGAAGAAAAGTACGCCTGGCAATGAATAATTTGCTAAATTGCGCACAATAAACAAAAGCCTAGTCATTTCGATGACTGGGCTTTTTTGTTATTTTGTCAAAATTAGGTTGATTGCTCTAGGAACTTACCATTAAAAACAGCATCAACAACAGTGATGTAAATGGTTGTGTTCCAATAGATAACCATTTTGGATTGATCAAAAAATAAATAGGATTGATATGAGCCAAACTACACAAACCGATATTATTACCCTAAGTGATGTCGCGACTCGACTCCCGAACTTCATCACCAAAGTACCTCATATCCTCAATGGACTTAAGCAGGCGTATATACGCACTCCGACTTCACCAGCAGGTTTAGGCATCGCTTTTGAAAAAGCTGTAAAACGTAATCCTCAAGGCACAGCACTATTATTTGAAGAGCAAAGCTATAGCTATCAGGCACTCAATGAATGGGCCAACCAAATTGCGCACTACTACCTTTCAATCGGCGCAAAAAAAGGTGATGTAATTGCGGTAATGGTTGAGAATCGTCCTGAGCTTATTGCAACGATTGTTGCTTTGGCAAAAATAGGGGTAACCATTGCACTCGTTAATACTTCACAAATTGGTAAAGTACTCGCGCATAGTATTAATCTAGTCAATCCAATTGCAGTGATTGCTGGTGAAGAAGTTCGCGCTGTAATTGATGAAATTCGTCAAGACTTAACCGTCGCGCCAGACCGTTTTCATTGGTTTGCTGATCAAGAGACACGCAAGAATGCGGGGACTGCGCCTCAGGACTACGTCAATCTAGCCGAACAAATTGATCAATTTCCAAAATTCAATCCATCGACCACACGTACAGTAACAGGCAAAGATGGTTTATTTTACATTTATACCTCAGGTACAACAGGTCTACCAAAGGCTGTGATCTTTACACATAGCCGCTGGACACTGGCTTACGGTACCTATGGCCATATCCTCAATCTAGGTAAAGATGATGTCATGTATGTGACTTTACCGCTTTACCACGCCACAGGTGTAGTCGTGTGTTGGTGTGGTGTGATTGCAGGTAGCGCAACACTGGCGGTACGCCGTAAATACTCAACCAGCGCATTCTGGAAAGACGTACAAAAGTTCAATGCATCAGCAATCGGCTATGTTGGTGAATTGTGTCGCTACCTCATGGATGCACCTGTTACTGAGCTTGATCGCGCACATCGTGTCACTAAAATGATTGGTAACGGTATGCGTCCAAATATTTGGGGCAAGTTTAAAGAACGCTTTGGTGTGCAAGAAGTCCTTGAACTTTATGCATCAAGTGAAGGTAACGTTGGTTTTAGTAATATCTTTAACTTTGACAACACCGTTGGCTTTTCTCCAACACCTTATGCAATCGTTGAATATGACAAAGAGAAAAATGAACTGGTACGTGATAGCAAAGGCTATTGCAAGAAAGTAAAAACAGGTGAAGTTGGCTTACTGGTAGGGAAGATTACCAGCCGCTCCCCTTTTGATGGCTACACTGATCCTGAAAAAAACAAATCTGTTATATTGAAAGATGTCTTCACAAAAGGCGACTCATACTTCAACACAGGTGATTTAGTTCGTGATATCGGTTTCCGTCATGCACAGTTTGTGGATCGCTTAGGTGATACTTTCCGTTGGAAAGGTGAGAATGTTTCAACCACCGAAGTTGAAAACATGGTCTGCGAATATGAAAAAATCGCAGAAGCAGTTGTTTATGGTGTAGAAATTCCAAATACCAATGGTCGCGCAGGTATGGCAGCGATCACCTTAGTTGATGGACAGGAACTCACTGAAACCGATCTTAGCGAAATGGTCAATGTATTTAAAAAATGCCTACCATCTTATGCAATTCCAGTGTTCTTACGTGTACAAGAGAAAGTTGAAACTACAGGTACATTTAAATACCAGAAAAATAAGCTGAAAGAAGATTCATTTGATCCAAGCAAAACTTCTGAACGTTTACTGGTTTTATTACCTGGTGCATCAAGCTATTGTGATGTAAACACTGAGATATTTGATAATATTCAAAGTTATCAATACCGTTTCTAGTTTATTTTTTAACTAAACAAGAGGAAATCGTGCTTTTTATAAACAATCATGCACATGTTTTTAAATTTCCTCTTGTGTTAGCTGAATAAGTTGCTAGAATACGCAACATCAAAACGAAGACGCACTTAGAACTGATTAGTTTTTCTTGCGTAGCATGTTTAAACACTTGCTTAGGGTCGTTAGCTCAGTTGGTAGAGCAGCGGACTTTTAATCCGTTGGTCCCGCGTTCGAGTCGCGGACGACCCACCACTTTAAGTTTTGATACTCCTGAAAAGGATTGATAACCGAAAGTTATCAAGATTTGTAAGACTACGCGCTTCGCTTGTCTTGCAAGAATTTTAGAGTGTTACTCTAAAATTATTTCAGGGTCGTTAGCTCAGTTGGTAGAGCAGCGGACTTTTAATCCGTTGGTCCCGCGTTCGAGTCGCGGACGACCCACCAGATTCTAAAAAACCTCATCATTTATGATGAGGTTTTTTATTTTGTATGGAATATCTTTCCAAAAGATGACAAGAGCTATGTCATAACTTCGGGATTCCCTTCCCGAGATTATAATTTATAAAAACGCTTCTAATACCGTATTTAAGAAGATATGACCCTGTTCGGTACAAGCAATACGATCTGCAGCAGCCACCAAAAGTTTCTTCTCGCGCAATGTGTTCAAAATAGGCGTTAACTCCGCCAAACTTAAACCAGTACGTTGTTCATATAAAGTCGCTTCAACACCATCATTGAGACGTAGAGCATTCATCATAAATTCAAATGCTAACTCATCTGCTTCAATACGTTTCATTTGCACATGTTCAGCAGGAACTTTAGCTAAATAATCTTTCGGCAAGCGGGTTTTTTGAAACCGATAGACGCCTTCAGGATGTGTCACCTTTCCATGTGCGCCCGCTCCAATCGCGAGGTAATCGCCAAATTGCCAATAATTCAAATTATGTGCTGATGGCTTTTCCTTTCGCCATGCGGAAACTTCATAATTTACATAGCCATTGGCTTTTAAGTATGCCTCACCCTCCGCTTGGATGTGTTCTAAGACTTCATCTTGCGGCAATACAGGCTGAGTTCTAAAAAATACCGTATTCGGCTCAATGGTCAATTGATACCAACTAATATGCGTCGCACCATGCTCTACAGCTAATTGGAGGTCAGCTAAAGCCTGTTGTTCGGTTTGCTGGGGTAAACCGTGCATCAGATCAACATTCACGCGCTCAAAACCTGCTTGACGTGCTTGATGAATCGCATCCAGTGCATTGCTGGCGGTATGAATACGTCCCAAACGCTGCAAATGCTCTGTATCGAAACTTTGCACACCAAGCGATAATCGATTAATACCAACCGCAAGATAATCTGCAAATGGATCATGCTCAACCGTACCGGGATTGGCTTCGAGGGTAATTTCACAATCAGCTTCAAAACCCAACCGTGCTTTCAGTTGTTCAAATAACCACTGATAACCTTGAGCCGAAATCAGCGATGGCGTTCCCCCACCTATAAACACGCTATGAATTGATCGCCCTTGTGCCATTTCAATTTGCGTCTCAAAATCAGCCACTAAGGCTGCAAGATATTGCTGTTCCAAATCCATAGACAAATGCCCATCAGGAACAGCATGTGAATTAAAATCACAGTAAGGACATTTACGCACACACCAAGGCATGTGAATGTATAAGGATAAAGGAATATTTGCTGGATTTAACGGACTCAAAATAGCGGCTCAATAAAAGAACCCCTCTATTTTATCATGACTCCCTTTAAGTCGGTTGCATGTTGCAACAATGCTATTGCTTATCATCATGCTTGGATTCAGTTAGACTGTAAAAATAAAGAACAATTAGACCAAATCATATGATGAAAATTTCAAGCCAATTGCTTCTGATGCTTCCTCTAGCGCTCGGCGTTGGCGTGGCAATGGCATTTCAAACTGCAATTAACGCTCAACTCAGAGAGCATCTTCATTCCCCCTTACAAGCAGCCTTTTTATCTTTTTTAGTTGGTACAATTATCTTGGCGTTATTGGTTTACTTTCAAAGCACAGCCAAACCTAGTTTAGGTGAACTTTCACAAATTCCATGGTTTCTATGGATTGGCGGCTTTCTTGGGGTTTATGCCATCAGTATGAGTATCTATACTGCGCCTAAACTCGGATTTCTGACTTTTTCAGGTCTTGTAATTTTTGGTCAGCTCACCATCTCAATTTTATTAGATCATTTTGGTTGGTTAGGCACAGAAAAAATCCCCGTGAATTGGCAACGCCTACTCGGCAGTATTGTCATTTTTATTGGTGTTTTACTCACACTACAGCGTTAATTTTTGAAGAGTATATTTAGTGGCTCACGTTACCAACACACGGTTTGAACTCAAACAACTGTCTCATTTAATGCTCCCTATTTTGATCACCCAATTTGCTCAAGCTGGTTTTGGCTTGATAGATACCATTATGGCGGGGCATCTATCCGCAGGTGATCTTGCGGCAATTGCCGTTGGGGTTGGATTGTGGATGCCCATTATGCTGCTCTTTGCAGGCATTATGATTGCAACGACACCTCTCGTTGCCGAAGCACGAGGTGCCAAGACACCCGAGAAGATTCCCACCATTGCACGCCAATCATTGTGGGTTGCTGCCATTCTCGGTGTAATCGCTATGCTCATTTTGCAAGTAATGCCACTATTATTGCCATTGTTTGGCGTACCTGAAAGCTTATTGCCCAAGGCAAGCTTATTCTTGCATGCAATTGGTTTTGGGATGCCTGCAGTGATGATGTATGCCGCATTACGCAGTTACTCAGAGGCATTGGGGCATCCTCGTCCAGTCACCGTCATTAGTTTAGCCGCGCTTGTGATACTGATCCCACTGAACCTAATTTTCATGTATGGTTTTGGGCCGATTCCTGCTTTAGGGAGTGCAGGCTGTGGTTTCGCAACAGCAATTCTACAATGGTTGATGTTTATCACCTTGGCCATTTATATTTCTAAAGCCAAAGCCTATCAAAAAACTCCGATCTTCACGACATGGGAAAAACTTGACCCAATGTGGGCAAAGCGCATCTTGATGCTAGGTCTGCCGATTGGTTTGGCGATTTTCTTTGAGGTGAGTATCTTCAGCACAGGTGCATTGGTATTAAGTCCATTAGGGGAAAATGCGATTGCTGCACATCAAATTGCAATCTCTGTAACCTCTGTCTTATTTATGATTCCGTTATCTCTCGCGATTGCACTTACGATTCGTGTTGGAATGTACTATGGAGAGAAAAACTGGCATGCCATGCGTCAAGTTCAGAAAATCGGACTAATGAGTGCGACTTTCTTTGCAATCTGTACCATGCTGTTGATTGCAGTTGCACGTCCATATATCGTTGCGATCTATACAACAGACCCTCATGTTATTCCTGTAGCGATGTATTTACTCTGGTTTGCGATGGCTTATCAGC
This sequence comes from Acinetobacter sp. ATCC 27244, assembly GCF_000156555.1. Lineage (NCBI taxonomy): Bacteria > Pseudomonadati > Pseudomonadota > Gammaproteobacteria > Moraxellales > Moraxellaceae > Acinetobacter > Acinetobacter sp. ATCC 27244. Next base: position 216,840 of record NZ_GG665962.1, on the reverse strand, counting down.
TCATGGATGCTTGGCAAGTCGGTGCAGCAGGTTGTCTACGTGGCATGCAAGACACCCAAGCACCGATGTGGATTACCCTCATGGCTTATTGGGTCATTGCTTTTCCGATTGGCTTATATTTAGCACGTTATACCATTTGGGGCGTCGCAGGCGTTTGGCTCGGTTTGATTATTGGTTTAAGCATTGCCTGTGTACTCTTAATTGGGCGCTTATACTTAAATAATAAACGTTTAGCAGAGATCACATAAATTACGTTTCATGATGATCATGAAGGCAGCAAGGCTTAATACTTACAGGACTTAACATTTTGTTATAGGCAATTTAAGCTTTGTCGCCTATGATCAAAGTATCACGATAACAGCGGATCACCCGAGGTCAAGCAAAATGGCAAAACATGCAAGCTCACCCAGTAAACGTTTTTTAAAACTGGCTGGCATGACCGCAAGCATTGCCAGTAAAAGTGTCGCCAACTCCATTCGCAACTTCACTGCTGACGAAGAGCAAAAAAATGCAGCACGTAGCCAACTGTTCCAAGACATTGGCTTGCAAATCGCTGACACACTAGGAGAAATGAAAGGCGCAGTCATGAAAGTTGGGCAAATCGCCTCACAATACAAAGACATTTTCCCGCCTGAAGTTGCAAAAGCGATTGCCAAGTTACAACGCCAAGCACCCGCTATGCCTTTCTCAGCCATTCAACAACAAGTTGAAAAAGAACTCGGCAAGCCTTTAAATCAAATTTTTAGCTCATTTGAAGCAGAACCTTTTGCAGCAGCCTCAATTGGACAGGTTCACCGTGCAGTACTTCCAAATGGTCAAGCTGTGGTAGTCAAAGTTCAGTACCCTGGAGTGGATGATGCATGTGAGAGTGATCTTAAACAAGTCCGTCTTGCTTTACGCCTGATGGGCGTGCTCAAAATTGATAAAAAACTACAAGACCAATTATTCCAAGAAATCCAAGACAGTTTATCAGCAGAATTAAACTATGAAATCGAGGCACTGAATCTCGAAGTTTTTAAAACCTTCCATGAAAAATTGGATGACCAAATCATTATCCCAACAGTATATAAAGAATACTCTTCACGGCGCGTATTGACCTTAAGTCTTGAACAAGGTGAATCGATTGAAACGGCAAGTACGTGGTCAGTTGATATTCGCAATCAGATCGGTCGTCGCTTGATTCGTGCTTTAGGGCAGGAAATGTTCTTCCTGAAACGTTTCCACTGCGATCCGCATCCTGGAAATTTTGCCTTCCGTAACGACGGAAGTGTCATCATCTACGATTATGGTAGCGTCAAAACCCTTTCACCTGAAATTATTCAACACTTTAAAGCACTGGTGAATGCTGCTCGCCAAGAAGACATTGATCAAGTTGAAGATTTATTGGTCGAACTCCATTCAATTGCAGAAAAACAGAAATTCCCAAGTGAGTTGTATCTGCAATGGATCGAAATTCTGCTTCGTCCTTTAAGTACGCACTATGACTTTGAAGAAAACTCCTCACATCATGATGGGATGCGTCTGGTTAAAAAATCATTGAAATATTGGGATGTCTTTAAACCATCGCCAGATACCTTAATGGTCAACCGTACCATTTCTGGTCACTACTGGAATCTTATTCATCTCAAGGTACATGACAATCTAAATGATCTATTTGAAGAGTTAGTACCCATGCCGTGAAAAGGCTTTGACAACTCAACACACAGTGTACTCTGATTGACGGAATTGAAGTTATGTTATAACATTTCAATCATTCATAGGAGTATTCAATATGCGTAAAGATATCCACCCTGTTTATCAAAAAGTACTTTTTCATGATACCAATGCAGATGCGTATTTCTTGATTGGTAGCACCATTCAAACCAAACAGACCAAAGAATATCAAGGTCAAGTTTACCCTTATGTGACGCTTGATATTTCAAGTGCTTCACATCCGTTTTATACAGGTGAGCAACGTCAGGCGAGTAATGAAGGCCGTGTTGCAAGCTTTAACAAACGTTTTGGTCGTTTTAGTCGTAAGGCTTAATCTTATTTTAAGGTTGAGCAGTTAAAGTAAAAAAATTCGAAGTCTAAGGCTCTAATCTCCTCCTCTTAGGCTTCTTTTTTTATGTCTGAAACTTATTATTATTGTTTAATCCGAAGCAGAAGCAGTGCCAATAAAGCCAAATTCAATAGGGCTTTTGACATAGAATAATGAAATATCTTGAGTCTTGAGATAGTCAAGTAAGGCTGTGGCCTGTTGTTCAGTGACTGCAAACTGGATCTGTACGGGCTGATCCGCTAACTCAAAGAAACCCGCTGAATGAAATTGCCCTCGATGATCCAACCCTTGACTGGCATTCATCACTGTCGCACCACGTAGATCCATTTGCTTTGCAATCGCTAGCAACCAGTCAACGATTGATTGTCCATCATACTGACGACTTTGCGCAGTATAAAAGCTAATTAAAAATCCATTCATCGATCTAACCCTCCCAGACTAAGCAGCATTCAACCATTGATGTAGACTCATACCCAAAATCGTAAACAACAATGATCCCAATACATGGATCAAAATAGTCAGTGCTGCGTATTCCAATTTACCACTTTGCAACAGAGCAATAATCTCAGCGGAAAAGGTTGAGAAGGTGGTGAGTGCCCCACAAAATCCAGTAATCACAAATAGCTTATAATTTGGACTTAAAGCACTTTGCGAAAAATATGAAATCGCAAAACCAATCATAAAACCACCAACCAAATTAACACTTACGGTCCCGAGTGGAATATGCGGAAAAATTGGATTGAGTTTTAAGCCAATAAACCAACGTAACCATGCGCCGAGCACAGAACCTAATGCAATTGAAATCAAGGAATAATACATAATTACTCCAAAACCAAATGTGGAGTACAACAAAGATAAGACATGGTGTGATCAATTTTTTTATCGATAGTATGCATCTGCGAGCCCTCTAAATAAAGAACAGAGCACGCACGATCCTACGCCCCTGTTTAGAGTAACGTAGGCATCATTAGCCACAATGGCGGTTTGTTACAGGAGGAATGCCATCTCCTTTGCCCTAAAATAACATAATTTTTAAACAACTCAATGAATCTTTTAATCTGTGTATAAAGGCAAAGTTATCCACAGATACATCATGTTATGATTGTCCGCTGACGAAATAACAAGGGAAAGTCCTCATGGCACAAAGCTTACTCGCACAATTAAAAGATGGCTCAGCAAAATTTTCAGATGTGTTGGCATTTATTGAAGCACGCTATCAACACACCCCAACTGCTTTTCAAAATGGCGCACAATTTAATGCTGCAACGGAAAATCAAGGCAGTGCCAAAGTTTTTTCTTTTGCTAAAATTGAAGGCTTAAATGCTGAAGATACCTTAAGTTTATTTGCTGAGCATTACGCTTCTGTGCTTGCAACACCAGAAGGAACGGACCACCAAAACATTCGTCAATTTATGCAAAATGGTTGGGATGGTGTGAAATTTGAAGGTGAGGCACTAGTCGCAAAATAATAAAATAGGAGGTATTTTACCTCCTATTGTTTCTATCTGATTTTATGGTCGCTTGAGGGCTTGTAATTCCGTGGTGAAGCTATAAAACTCTCCCCCCATTCTTCCCACACTATCCAATTGCTGTTGATCAATCATGCCTGTATCGGCTTGCCACAATCGATCATCGACATAAATAGATTTCACATCTAACAAGACAACCGTTCCACCAGATGGCAAGGAGCTGAGTTGAATCACCTCTCGCAAATGACATTCATACCGAATCATAGAACCTTTAACCGATAAAGGTTTTACGCCATGACTTGGACAAGATTCAATTTCAGCAAAATCAAATTCACTTTGTTCGGATGGCAGTGCCGCGCATGACAAGTTCATTTTCTCAAGTAACTGAGTATTTACGATATGCACCACACATTCTTTGGTTTCAATTAAATTCCGCAAAGTATCTTTGTCCTGCCCTGTTCTCGGATTTACTTGTGAGTACCAAAGGATCGGTGGGTTGCAGCTTGCCACATTGAAAAAGGAATAAGGTGCCAGATTCGCTACACCATCCACAGATAAGGTACTAATCCAAGCAATCGGACGAGGCGTAACCCCGCCATTTAACAAACGATAGATTTCATTTGCTTGTAAATTTGCTGTTTCAAAAATCATAATTAAAGACTACTTTAAGGACGCTCAGCGTATTGTGGTAAATCATCAGTGATGCTGTCCCATTCCGCTTTAGACGTCGTAAAAATGTGCAGACTTGGTTTCTGTTGTAATGGTGTATCTAAGGTGCCGATCCTCAACCGATAATGCTCAGGTGTATCGGTTTTTATACTCATAATTGGGGAGCCACATTCCATACAAAAACAACGTTGTGTCGTGTCAGTAGACTGAAATTTTTTTAGTAAATGTTCGCCCTTCGTAATTTTAAAATCAGCTATTTTAATCGGTGCATTCGTGGCAAAAGCGCTTCCATTTGCTTTACGGCAGCGTTGACAATGACATTGAATGATCTCGCCTATTTCGCCATGAATCTCATAATGAATTCCATCACATAAATAACTACCATGATATACAGGTGAAGTCTGAGACATTGTTAATTCCTTTCATGAATTTTCACATAAAAATATAGGCTAGATCTGTACAACACGCAAATTGTGAATCGCATTTGGATCGCGCTTTTCAATTTACGAAAGCAATCCTCCAACAGAAGAATCATGACCTAAATCCGCTGATCCAATACGGCACGTGCGCGTTCATGATCAATATCTTTTTCCCAATGTGCGATCGCAACTGTTGCCACGCAGTTTCCGATTAGATTGGTACAGGCACGTACAATTCCAATAAACCAATCGACAGACAATAGTAAAACCAGCCCAATCATTGGCAGGCTTGGGATAACTGATAATGTCGCCGCCAAGATCACCAATGCAGAGCCTGGAATACCATGAGCACCTTTTGAGGTGATTAATGACACCAATAAAATTGCGAGAAGATCATGCATCGATAAATCAATATTGCAGGCCTGAGCAATAAAAATAACGCCGAGTGTTAAGTAAATAGAAAAACCATCTAAATTAAACGAGTAGCCTGTAGGAATGACTAAGCCAACGGTGGAATCTTTGATACCTAAATTTTTAAGCTTTTTCATAATTTGAGGTAACACAGAATCAGAAGATGCTGTACCCAACACAATGGACAGTTCTGCTTTAAAATAATTTAAGAATTTAAAAATGTTTAGGCCAGAGATTTGAAGAATCCCACCTAAAATAATCAACACAAATAAGATACAAGTCACATAAAACAGCAAAACTAAGTAACCCAATTGAATCAATGAGTCCAAGCCAAATTTTGCGGTGGTATAGGCAACAGACCCCAAGACGCCAATCGGTGCTAGCCGTATGATTAATCCCATCATTTTAAAGAACACTTCAGAAAATGCTTCGAGCGCCTGACAAACCAAATCCCCCATATGTTTTGGGATCAGCAATAAAGCAATGCCAAATAGGATTGCAATCAGTAAAACTTGTAAAATGTCCCCACTAGCAAATGCATCTACAAAAGTTTTTGGAATAATATGTAGAAGAAAATCTGAGCCTGAATCCATTGTGTTGGCACGTTCCGTATAGACATTTAAATCCTTTCCGTCTAGTTTCGTGATATCAATATTCATGCCCACACCAGGCTTGAATACATAGGCAACAATTATTCCCAAGATCAGCGCAACACTAGTCACTATCTCAAAGTATAAAATTGTTTTTGCCCCCACCTTTCCCATTTTCTTGATGTCATTGGCACCATACAGCCCAAGTACCACCACGCAGAAAACAATCGGTGCGATCAACATCTTGATCAGTGAAATAAAACCATCACCCAATGGTTTCAATGCTAAAGAAAAATCATGAAAGCTAATCCCGATAATAATACCAAGGACTAATGCAAGAACGACCTGAAGAAATAAACTGGATTTGAGTTTTTGCCACATTGTAAATTCATCAATAAATAGATAAATCTCAACAGTGCAAAAAACTCGCCAACAAATAAAAATAAAGGATATTTAGAACATGAAAAATAAATAAAAAATAAGCAATACTTTAGAAAACATCATCTTAAATAAAACTAAGCCAATAGATGATGTATCCCTTCACCCACGGCACGTCCTGTTGCAAAACAAGCGGTCAATAAATACCCCCCAGTTGGTGCATCCCAGTCCAACATTTCACCACAACAGAACACATAAGGATTTGACTGTAATTGTAACCGTGGTGACAATGCCGCTTGCTGAATTCCGCCAGCACAACTAATGGCTTCCTCAATTGGACGAAACCCACTGAGAGGAATTATAAGTCCTTTGATGTGCTCTGCCATTTGATGCGCATCTGACCATAAATTTTTCTCAACCACTTCGCGAATTAAATTAATTTTCACATGATCCAAACCTGCTTTTCGCCAAAGATTGGTAAGTGACTGCTTCTTATTGCCTTGTAACTTTTTAGTTAATTGATCAAGGCTGATATCAGGTAATAAGTCTAAATGAAGCTGCAAGTTTTGATCTTGAGCAAGCTGCGATCTCAGATCACGCCCTAATTTATAAATCACGCCACTTTCAAAACCATAGTGAGTAATCACAATATCGCCATGTGTCTTACGTTCAGGTATAACCCAAGCATCAACACGTTTAAGCGCTTGCCCCAAACAATCCTGCATAAATGGCGACCATGTTTTCAATACACCAACATTACTTGCTTGGAAGGGGGTAATCTCATCTTTCGACAGCCATTGCTGCCACGCTCCATCACTCCCCAATTGCGTCCACGACACAGCACCACAAGCTAGTACAATCGCATCATAAGTTGCAGTAAAGCGTTGGCTTTGGTTTTCGATGGTCAGTTGATTCTGAGATAAACCCACACAGCGATGCCTGTAATAAAATTTAACCCCATCTACAGCTAATCGTTTTAACCATGCGCGAAGTAACGGCGCTGCTTTCATCTCTATTGGAAATACCCGCCCAGAACTACCGATATAAGATTCAATTCCCAAACCTTTCATCCAGTCTTGAATCCACTTTGCATCCCATTGCGTTATCCAAGGGCTTAGCCATTCAGCACGGTCATAACGTTGGATGAATGCCTTTATAGGCTCAGCATGAGAAATATTAAGTCCTGTTTTACCCGCCATTAAAAATTTTCGAGCAGCTGAAGGTTTTTGTTCAAACACATCAACTTCATAACCATATTGACTAAGAACTTCCGCAGCCATTAAACCTGCAGGCCCAGCTCCAATAATGGCAATACGCTTAGACTTCATGTTGCTCTTGCTCATTTTGCCCTTGTAAGGGTGCAAAATCATCAAATCGGGTTGAGTAGGCAACAGGTTTTGTGATGACTAACTGTTGGCAAGGTTCCCCACGTTCCAAATATTTAATTTCAAAATGTGTTCTTGCAGAATCCGCTGCAATTTTTTGTTTCTCATAGGGTAATTTCCATACATGAATTAACTGCTGTTCCGCCTCATCAATATATGAAGGAATATTACTCGCTAAGGTAATCGTACCATTCGGTCGAAGACGCGAAAGTAAAAACTCAAAAAAAGGCATATTCAACCAACGCTGTGCGGGGTTATGCGGCTCTGGATTTGGATAAAGAATGAAAAACTGTTCTACTTGAGCAGGGAATAATGCGTGTACGATCCAAGGCAAAGCATCCGCATGAATCGGATATAGGTGTTCACGTACTTCGAGCTGATGCTGTTTTTGCATCGCTAAAAATTTTTCTTTGGTTCGTTCAATTGCATACAGTGTTGTTTGTGGATTCAGCCCTGTAAACAACAATGCATGTTTACCTTTTCCAGCACCGATTTCAACGCAAATCGGCGTATTGGGAATCACAACAAAATCTCGAGGTGCCTGCATTCGGTGGGCTTGAAATTGACGAATCGACATATTCACATCAAACTATCTCTAAATCGGCATAAGTCTAACAACTCACCTTACTTTTGCCTAATCTATTTGTTTTATGTTTTAGGAATTTTCTATGCCTCGTACATTCCCCTGCCCACGTTGTGGCGAAAACAGCACTTGGGAAGGCAATGAATTTCGCCCTTTTTGCTCAGAACGCTGCAAATTAATTGATCTAGGTGCTTGGGCCAGTGATGAATATAAACTGCCAACCCAAGATGCACCTCAAGCGGATTTAAAACGTGGTGAAGATGATTATGAGGACTAAATGTCCTCATTTGATTACATCCAAATTCGATTCAACACATTCAACCAGTTATGCCAACAAATTTTGGTAATCAATTCTGTTGAATAACGACGTTCCTGCATTCGCTCGATAAGTCCGTGTAGACCAGTAACATCTTCAATTTCAGTGCTAATCAGTGCGCCATCGAAGTCAGAGCCGAAACCGACATGATCCTCCCCCATTCGATCTATTAAATATTCGAGATGCTCTAAAAGTACATCAATGGGCGTGTTCGCATCCCGCTGTCCATCTTTACGCAAAAATGCGACGTCAAAATTTACACCGACGATGCCTTTAGAATCTCGAATTGCACTGAGCTGAGCGTCTGTTAAGTTTCTCGCTTGTGGACATAAAGCATGGACATTCGAATGGGTCGCGACGATTGGTTGTTGGAGAATGTCAACTGTATCCCCAAAAGCACGTTCGTTCATGTGAGAAACATCAACCACCATTTTTTTATCAGCACAGCGTTTTATAAATGCTTTGCCCTCGTGAGTAAGACCTGCTCCTGTATCCGGTGAATGAGGGAACTTGGCATTTAAACCATGTCCAAAACGACTAGGTCTATTCCAAAGTGGACCAATACTACGAAGCCCAGCCTCATAAAATACATCGAGTAAATCTGGATTGAGCTGAAGTGCTTCGGCACCTTCCATGTGTAATACAATTGCTAACTTTTGTTGTGTTAAGCAGTGCTGAATATCCTGAACCGTTGTGCAAATTTGGATATTGTTAGAATACTGAGCAAGTTGTTTTGCTAAATCGAGTTGTTCCAGACAAATGTGTTCAATTTGCTGTTGTGTAAAGTCTGAGGCAGTTTGGTCAAATAGTTTGTTGGGATGCTGCTGCTGAACATAGCTGTATGGAGGTAAGAAAATCGCAAACATGCCGCCAACAAAACCTGCTTGTTGGCAACGTGTTAAATCAAGATGTCCTGCTAAACGATCGTGGATAAAAGCTTGGGCAGGATTGCTATGATCGCTTAACCACAAACGCGTGAGTACATCGTTATGGCCATCAAAAACAGGAAACGTGCCATGGTTCATATTTGCGTTCTCACCGCTATTCATCTGCAATATTTTGAACAGGAATGTTTTGTTGAACCGTAAATTGCTTTGAATTTTTAGTATTACGGAACACCAATTTCTCTAGCGTTGAATCAAGTTCACTCTCGGCACGTGCCTGTTCAATCACTTGATGATACGGCGATTTGCCACAGACAGGGTCTGCATTGCTTGCATCGCCGGTTAACATATAGGCTTGGCAACGACAGCCACCAAAATCACGATCTTTATCAGGGCAACTACGACAACCTTCTGGCATCCATGCATCGCCACGGAAGTGGTTAAAACCGGTCGATTCATACCAAATTTTAGAGAGGCTCTGCTCACGAACATTCGGGAAAGAAATCGGTAATTGTCTTGCTGCATGACAAGGCAGCGCCAGACCATCTGGAGCGACCGTAAAGAAGATTTTTCCCCAGCCATTCATACAGGCCTTTGGTCTTTCCTCGTAATAATCAGGCACCACAAAAATAAGTTTACAAGGATGATTTTGTGCTTTTAACTTTTCCCGATATTCATTGGTAATACGTTCAGCACGGATCAATTGCTCTTGTGTCGGTAATAAACCTTGGCGGTTTAAAAAAGCCCATCCATAAAACTGACAAATTGCTAACTCGACTGTATCTGCATTAAGTTCAAGGCAAAGTTCGATAATTTTATCAATCTGGTCAATATTATGCCGATGAATCACAAAATTAAGGACCATTGGATAATCATATTTCTTCACCAGTTGGCACATTTCATACTTTTGTTCAAAAGCATGCTTTGAACCTGCCAAAGCATCATTGACGACTGGATCACTCGCTTGAAAGCTAATTTGAATATGATCTAGACCAACGTGTTTTAAATGAGAAATACGCTGCTGGGTAAGTCCCATGCCAGAGGTAATCAAGTTAGTGTAGAACCCAAGTTGGTGTGCATGTGCAACCAGTTGTTCCAAATCCTGACGCACCAAAGGCTCACCGCCAGAGAACCCTAGTTGGACAGCCCCCATTTGACGTGCCTGATCAAGAACCTCAAACCACTCTTGCGTGGTCAGTTCATTTTTGTGTTGTGCGTAGTCTAAAGGATTTGAGCAATATGGACATTGTAGCGGACACCGATACGTTAACTCCGCTAATAGCCATAGAGGCAAACCAACACCATGGGTCATCTAAAATCAATCCAATGTTGTTGCTGGGCAACTAACATGTAATCAATGACATCATTGTCAATTTCAGCTATATCGCCAAATTGCTGTTTGAGCTGGGTAATAATGTCGGAAACATTATTTTTTCCATCAATATACTGTCCAATGGCCCCTGCACTTTCATTCAAAGTAATCATGCCTTCAGGATATAAAATCACAAAACCATTTTGAGTAGGTTCAAATTGAAAGCGATAACCTTGTCGCCATGTCGGCACAAGATTTACATCAAATTGTTCTTTATTCATTTGAATAGTCCTTTGTGCCATACACGTTCTTGGGTCACGCTGTGATATGGTGCTTGATTGTGTACATATGCCAGTGTTAACGCATCTAAAATGCTCCATAAAATATCCAGTTTAAACTGTAATATTTCCAGCATTCTTTGTTGTTGTTCATGTGTGGTAAATGAATCAAGGGTAATTGTTAAACCATGTTCAACATCTCGGCGTGCCTGACTTAAACGAGAACGAAAATATTCATAGCCCTTGTCATCAATCCAAGGATAATGTTGTGGCCACGATTCAAGACGGGACTGATGAATTTGAGGTGCAAATAGTTCGGTTAAAGAGCTACTCGCTGCCTCACGCCATGAGGCACGGCGTGCAAAATTGACATAAGCATCTACCGCAAAGCGAACACCCGGCAAAACTAATTCTTCAGAGATAACCTGTTCACGGCTAAGCCCAACTGCTTCTGCCAATCGTAACCATGCTTCTCGGCCACCGCCATCAGGATACTCACCATCCTGATCAATCATGCGCTGAATCCATTCCTGACGCACACGCTGATCAGGACAATTTGCCATGATCGCAGCATCTTTTAACGGAATATTGATCTGATAATAGTAGCGGTTGGCAACCCAAGCCTGAATTTGTTGTTGAGTAGCTTTCCCTTCATACATCATTACATGAAATGGATGATAGATATGATAGTACTGACCCTTATCAATAATAGCCTGCTTGAATTGCTCAGTTGTTAAAGCTTCAGGTGTTTGAGTCATGTTTCACCTTAGAGTTCAATCTGCATGCCATCATAGGCAACCTCTACACCATTTGCTTTTAATTCAGCAAATTGAGCAGAGTCTTCATTTAAAATCGGATTGGTGTTGTTAATATGAATCAGTACTTTCTTCGGTGTACTGAGTTGGTTCAAATAAGACAGCGAACCACCTTCACCACTAATATATAAATGCCCCATTTCACGACCAGTTTTTTTACCTACACCGGTTTGCTGCATTTCATCATCCGTCCAAAGTGTGCCATCAATCATGACACAGTCAGAATTTTGCATAATCTGCATAACTTGATCATCAATCTTTCCAAGCCCTGGTGCATAGAACAACTGTTTCTGTGTTTTATGATCTTTGATGATTAAGGCAATGTTGTCACCTTCATGCGGATCGTGGCGATGGGGTGAATATGGCGGTGCAGCACTTTGAATAATAAAAGGGATAAATTCCAAACAACCAAAGCCATCAATTTTAAACGCTTTTTTAGGATCAATAGGATGATACTGAAGACCACCATTCCAGTGTTTCAGCATATTGAATACTGGAAAACCTGTGGTGAGATCTTGATAAACCATGTCAGTACACCACACATCCATTGGGCAACCTTCACGTAGAGTCAAGAGCCCTGTGGTATGGTCAAGTTGGCTATCCATTAAGATAACACTGCGAATCCCTGTATCTCTTAACTGTCGAGCAGGTTGTGCAGCCTTGAAATCAAACAATTGCTGGCGAATATCTGGGGAAGCATTGAGTAAAACCCAATCCATTCCATTTTCAGAAATCGCAATCGAAGATTGTGTGCGAGCTTTGGCATTCATCGTGCCTGTACGTACACCATGACAGTTAGGACAATTACAATTCCACTGAGGAAATCCGCCCCCAGCAGCTGAACCTAAAATATAAATATGCATAAAAATGAAGTTCTTATTAGAAAGAGATAAGCCCTAGAAATAACTAGGGCTTATGACAAATGAAAATGTGAATAATTAACGTGCTTCAAAGTACATTGTCACTTCAAAACCAATCCGAACATCAGTAAAAGCGGGTTTCGTCCATTGCATAAAATCGTCTCCAATCAGTATTTATCGTCTGAGATTAAACACCTGATTCAACTTAAATAAAGCATTCAAAAATTCATTCTAAATAAAAAACTCAGCTTTGTAGACCGTATCTACTGAAGATATTGTTCGATAATTGTGATTTTTGTCTAAATTTTAGTATTTAACAAAGCATACTTTTAGCATTGATCAACAAAACTCAATCGCAACTCAAATTTAATAAAAATTTACATATTTTAAATGTGTGACTTACATCACAGTAATTTACTTTTCCATGATGTTGTGCAAATCTTATTCAAACAATTTTATCTGTCACTAAGCTTTCAGATAATGCATAACAACCAAAGTATTCAGCTGATTCAATCATCATTATTTTCGATCAGCCTTAATAAAAATATTTAGATTCAACAGGATGTTAAAATGAATAATGATATTCCTTACCCTCTAAAATTATTGGCAACCCAAGTTGATCCAAATTTAGATCAAAATTGGCAGATCACCTTGCAACGCTTATTTGCAGAAATACAACCTCACCAGCGTGAAATCATTTGTCAACATATTCTGCAACAAAAGAAAATCCACTGGAATAGAAAAGAGAATACGTTCTGCTACCTTGCTCAACATGACTTTCACTCACTGATTGAAAAAACGCTCTCTCCCTATACCAAAATTTTAATCAAACAAATTGCGGACTCATTAGATAAATTGAAAACCTATAATGAGATCTATCAAATATCTGATTATTTAGAAAATATTTTAGGTCAAATCAATCAAATTGATACTGAAGATGATCTTGACTTACAGGCACAAAAGCAAAGGATTCTGAAAGAGTTTATTTATGCGGCAGCACAAATCATTCTTGAAAAAGATCATATTGCCTTACCGATCAATCACCGTCACATTAATAATGATGTAATCAAAACTTTTATTACTGAAGTATTCTTAAAACAACAACTTTTGAAATACAGTTTTAATATCCTACGTTCGCAACAACTCAGAGAAGAAAAGAATCATATCCTTAAATATTTCCTTTATAAACAACAGAAAACCAGACAGCTCGATATTGTAAAAACATCCAAATATATTTTTGCACTAGCTCCAAGCTCCGAAGGGATGGTGAATACGTTTTCAATCCGACGATTCTTACAAGAAGAAAAATTCGAAGCCTGTGAAAATATTTACATCAATGCAGCGATCTTAATACTTGAAAAAATAGATGATCCTGTCCATCAGCAACACTTTGAATGGCAGATCAATCACATCATAACCATTGATAAACAAGTGAACCAATATGTATCTGATATCGTGCGTAATATCGAATTATATTGCCACAAAGAGTTGATTCCTTTTCTTATGGCACCGCTCAATCCGAGGGGGATTTTTATTGAAAAGTTAGTAGATCAACGGCTCATCGATTTTGAGCAAAAACTATCTAATCATGTACTTGAACCCATTGCAGATGCATTAAAACATTCTGTGCATCACACTGATGAGTGTCATTATTTATATATCAATATTAAACAAATACTGGATGATTTAATTCGACACTTTATGGAATTTCAATCCCAGCCATCCATTATTTTCAATAAACAAGTTCACTTGTTTATTGCTAGACTAAAATCTTACGCGACCCTATTACAAAAAAGACATACTGATATTTTCACTGTGTTTTCCTATGAAGCATGGAAACAACACCATGCCGAAGCATTAGAACCCACCAATCTCCTAAAAGACCTTAGTCTTAATTCTCTTCAGGAATACAAAGACGCCTTTTCTGAACTTAAGGAAAATCAACGCCTATTAAAGCAAAGTGTTTCATTTTTGAATAAGTTGTTAAATAAACCGCAAAAAATTAAAGATAATATTATCAAGTTAAAAGAAAAAACGATTCAAATTAAGAGAAATGCTCATCAGGAAATTATTCGGATGCAACGACGATTCCCTTCCTTGATCGTCTATTTAGAATTTGAATCACTTATTTCGGTCAATCACAAAGAACGTCACTACGCCTTCCCAACAGGTGATAATGGAATCACGCGCTTACCGATTTTGATTGAGATTCCAGAAGATAGGGCATCTTTTGACTTGCAAACTATCTGTAATAGTTTGAATTTTGATTTGAGTCTTGCCAATCAGAAATGGCTAGAAACAATTTGACCAATCGATATGCTTCTGTATAGAGATGATACAGAAGCATAACTCAACCCATTAACCAGCTTTACTCGCCACAAAAGGGTTGAATTGTTTTTCATATCCAATGGTACTGATTGGACCATGACCTGAAATAAATTGAGTCTCATCAGGTAAGCTAAAGCACTCACGTTGAATCGAATCTAAAAGTTGCTGATGATTTCCTCTCGGAAAATCAGTACGTCCGATTGAACCTTTGAACAGTACATCTCCTGTCCAAAGCAAGCCATGTTTCTTGTTATAGAACATCACATGACCTGGCGTATGTCCGGGAGCAAAACGGACTTCAAACTCATCTTCACCCAGTTTCAGTACTTCACCACCTTCTAACCACTGATTTACTTTGACAGGTTGTGGAATCGGAAAGCCATAACGTGCTGAGACTTCTTGAATCATGTCTAACCAGAACTGATCTTCTTTGTGTGGGCCAATCACTGGAATTTTCCACGCTTCAGCAAGCTCACCCACTGCGCCAGCATGATCAAGGTGGCCATGCGTAAGCCATAAAGCTTTTACCTTTAAGCCTAGATCCTCGACTTCTTTTTTAAGTACAGCAGCATCACCGCCCGCATCAATCAAAATCGCTTCTTTGGTTTCACTGTCCCATAAGATGGAACAATTCTGGGCGAAAGCAGTAACAGGAACAATTTTGACTTGCAGCATAAAAACCTCTGGCTAAAACGCAGTTAACGGTGGGCTAAGGTATGAGTTAAGCCATCAAGATTAGCCTGAACCAGACTCGCAAGCAAATCTATATGTGCTTGATCTGTATTCAAAGCAGGGATATAGGCGTATTCGCCACCACCCGCATGTTGAAAGATTTCTTTATTCTGTATCGCTAACTCTTCGAGCGTTTCCAAACAATCTGCTGAAAATGCGGGGCTTAATACCTGCACCGATTTCACACCAGCTTTCCCCCATTGCTCAAGCAGTACATCGGTATATGGTTTCACCCATTCTTGTTTACCAAAGCGGGATTGGAAACTAATTACCCATTCATCTTCATTTAAATGCAACGCTTCTGCCACTAGACGTGCCGTCACTCGACAACGGTCCGCATAGGGGTCACCTTTATCTGCATAAGGCTGTGGAATCCCATGAAAAGACATCAATAACTTTTCAGCTTTACCGTGCTGGGATTGATAATTCAACACACTATCTGCCAATGCCTGAATAAACATCGGATGTTGGTGATAGTCCTTCATAATGGTGAGACCGGGCAAATGACGTTGTTTTGGAATCCATCTAGCAAAGGCATCATAAAGCGGTGCTGTAGAAGTTGCAGAATATTGCGGAAACAGAGGTAACAAAATCACATGTTCTTGTGGTGATTTTTCAAGTTGGGACAAAACCCCATATATGCTGGGTTGCCCATAAGTCATCGCAGGAACAACGGTCAGATCAAAATGATGATTTTCATCTTCTAAACGTTGTTTGATCAAGCGCGTTTGCTCAAGTACGATTTCACGCATTGGGGAGTCATTTGACCAAACCGAAGCATAGGCTTCTGCAACGCGTTTTGGGCGAAATGGCAACACGAATAAATTTAGAATGATCCACCAAAGCAATTTGGGAATTTCAATGACACGCGTATCAGATAAAAACTGCTTAAGGAAACGACGTACTGCTGGCGCAGTGGCTTCATCTGGCGTACCTAGATTTGCCAGAACCACAGTCACTTTGGGTTTTGGTGTCGCTGACATAGACCGCATCCGCTATAGCTGAATTTATTAAATTACTTTAGCAGTTTTCACACCCTTTTTTAAATTGAATTAATGCATCGTCTTAAACTGAAAAACACGATGACTATCCAAAACATTACTCTCTAAAAGTTTCTGACCTTTTGCGGTTAATTGCCATAACATGCGTTGACGATCATCACGGCCGGTTGGGATAATCCATTCATTCTGACGCATTTGTAATTTGATTTCATGCAAAGCTCGAATATTCACTTGCGCACGCGACACCGCATGTGCTCTGGGCATTTCTTTGCGTGCATCATCCAAACCCGTTTCATTCAAATATTCATTCATACGTTTAGAAAAATATTCTTCAGGCGTAGGAACCACAAAAGTCGCACCGAGGACATGTAATAACTGTGCCCACGTCATTTTACGATGTGGCTTAATCTCTTTAAAATTCCCATCTTGATAAGCATGCATACGATATTCAAAAGAATAAAGCTCATACATTGAAACTTTAGGCAAACTGGTGAGAGGATCTGCCTCACGGCTCCCCAACTCTGTCTCAAGTTGTTTGACTTTGGCACGTAAGTTGTCTATCTCATCACGTAATACTTGGGTATTTTGTGGACGTACCCAACCCACCACAGGGTAGCGCTCTAACATTTGCGGCATACTTGAACGTACTGCGAGCTCTAAATCTCTTAAGCTACGGTAACAAAAAACCTGATCGACTTCATGTTGTAACTGCTTTCTAAACTCTTTGAATTTCTCTTTAAGTTCGGCTTTATGATCATGCAATTTGGCTTCACGAGACTCTGGATCTTCATGCATAAATACAATTACAGGTTTTTGCTTGGTCATTGCATAGATATACTCTAAATGCATATAACCCACACCTGAAACAGATTGCTCGCCATACTGACTACCCAATAAGATCACCACATAATCACAATCATCAATCTGACGACGTGCAATCGAAGTACTTAATGGCGTACGTTGCTCCAACCCCCAAGAGAAAAAACCCATACCAACTAAAGTTTGTGCTAAAACCGCTCTCTCTGGTTGCATTTCATTGCCAGAGGTAGAAATAAAGACTTGATAACGAGTATCTTGCATAGGCGAAGCCCCAATTTATTTATCAATAGCATCAAGTTCTAATCTTGATTTTTATTAAAAGACAACCCCGATAAACTGTAAAATATAGAGTTCGATTGACTACGTTTTTTCACGTATTTCATCGCCCAAATTATGAATCGTCCATGTTAGTTGTTTGGGTATAAGGTGCTGAAGTACAGGTTCTAGTACGGCAGCATTGTTACCGCTGACAAAACATTCAATACGTGAAACATTATGACGTATTTTGTCAAATAATAACCCATTTTTAATCAAAATATACGCTGTTTGTCTCGCAACTGCTTGTCCAGAATCAATTAATTTCAACTTTTCATCAAAAACCTGACGAATTGCGGGTTTGAGAAATGGATAGTGTGTGCAACCAAGTACTAAAAAATCAGCACCCTGCTCTATGACAGGTTGTAGGATCTGTTTGAGTACCGCTTTACATGCCTCGCTCATTTGCTCCCCAGCTTCAACAAAAGGCACCAATGCCAAATTGGTCACCGTGAGTACTTTTACCCCTGCAGGTTCAGCAAAATTTAACATGACATCTTTAATCAAGCGCCCGCGAAATGTCGCAGGTGTTGCCAATACCGCTACAACCTTAGTTTGTGTCTGAATCACCGCGGGTTTCAATGCTGGAACTAATCCAATAATCGGAAAGCGCTCACCGTAATGATCTCGCAAATAGTCCAAACTAAATGCAGAAGCCGTATTACACGCGACTACAGCAACCTTACATCCCTGCCGATAAAGCCATTCGATTGCTTGTGCGGTTAAATTCCGTATCTCCTGATCTGAACGCGCACCATACGGTACGTGTGCAGTATCCGCATAATAAAGAATACGCTCATTGGGTAGATGCAGAGCAATTTCTTGTGCTATCGATAGTCCGCCGATCCCTGAGTCAAAAATGCCAATCGGTGCATCTGCTGATGCTTGCGGCATTGGGTCACGTAATTGAGCTAAAAATTGCACTGCTGTCATACACACGAACATAGGTTTATTTGCTCTTTCAAGCTTAAACCTCAGGTGCTTAAATGCAAGACCAAATCACCACTTTTTAATGTTAAAACCGTGTCACCTTGCTGATTTTCAGACAAGTTGCCATAGTTAACGAGATGATAAAAACTTTGTCGCTGAATTAATGCATTCATTCCAAATCGCACATGAACATAAGGACGTAATTCGCCCGCAAACTCACGCATAAAAATAGGATGCTGTTCATCCACAATCACCACATCTTGATTGCTTGTCGTAAGCTGTAAATAGGTCTTCCCTTCAATCTCGACCTGATCAGCTTGGTTAATCAAAAGTGGCTCATCTTCAACCTCAATTTCAATCTGCTCAACAGGGGTTTTTAAATAAAATTTTCCATCCTCTTTCCAGAGTACTTTACTAAATAGGTCAAGTAGCGACTGTCGCTTAATCAATTGACCTTCGTGCCACCACTCACCGTTGGCTTTTATCTTCAAATCCATTTTGCCACAATGCTTTGGATGCCACTGCTCTAACGGAGGAATTGACCTTTTGTGACTTTGCTGTACATCTTTTAAGTATTGTGCAATGTTCATTAAGTTTTTATCATCAGAAAACACGATTTTTCCTGTATTCTGTGAAGAATCATTTTCATTTATCATAGTTTATGCCTTGCTGACGAAAAAATATGACCGCTCAGCCAATTGGCGGGATCAAGGTTTAAAACTATACTATCCCAAATACTTGCAAGCACACTAGTCGCATTTGTGTTTGGTAATTGAGAATACTCATGGCAGCACCGAATTACATCATTACGGTTGCCACCCTATAAAATATGAGGAGTCCTACATGGAACACATCGAACGTGAAGCGATGGAGTTTGACGTAGTGATCGTAGGCGCAGGCCCTGCGGGTTTATCTGCTGCGATTAAAATTCGTCAACTAGCGATTGAAAACAACCTACCTGACCTTTCTGTGTGTGTTGTTGAAAAAGGCTCTGAAGTAGGTGCGCATATCCTATCTGGTGCTGTACTTGAACCACGTGCCATGAATGAACTCTTTCCGAATTGGAAAGAAGAAGGTGCACCGCTCAATGTACCTGTTACTGAAGACGAAACTTATTTCTTATTGTCTGATACGAAAGCACAAAAAATGCCGTATTGGATGGTTCCAAAATCTATGCATAACGAAGGCAACTATGTTATCTCTTTAGGTAACGTAGTTCGTTGGTTAGGTCAAAAAGCAGAAGAATTAGAAGTATCAATCTTCCCTGGCTTCACCGCATCAGAAATCCTTTACCATGAAGATGGTACGGTAAAAGGGATTCAAACTGGTGATATGGGTATCGGCAAAGATGGTCAACCAACGCATAACTTTGCTCCAGGCTACGAATTGCATGCTAAATATACTTTATTTGCAGAAGGTTGCCGTGGACATCTAGGTAAACGCCTGATTGCTGGTTTTGCACTTGATCGTGATGCTGATCCACAACACTACGGTATCGGGATCAAAGAGCTTTGGGAAATCGATCCAGCGAAACACAAACCTGGTCTTGTGATGCACGGTGCAGGTTGGCCATTGTCTGAGACAGGTTCTGCAGGCGGTTGGTGGTTATATCACGCTGAAAACAACCAAGTGACTTTGGGTATGATCGTAGACTTATCTTACGAAAACCCACATATGTATCCATTCATGGAAATGCAACGTTGGAAAACACACCCAACGATTAAACAATTCCTTGAAGGTGGTAAACGTATCTCTTACGGCGCGCGTGCGGTTGTAAAAGGTGGTTTCAACTCTTTACCTAAACTCACTTTCCCAGGCGGCTGCTTGATCGGTGATGATGCTGGTTTCTTGAATTTCTCAAAAATCAAAGGCTCACATACCGCAATGAAGTCAGGTATGTTGTGTGGTGAAGCAGTATTTGAAGCGATCGCTGCGGGTGTTGCAAAAGGTGGTGACCTTGCGATTGCACGCGTTACCGAAGGCGAAGACCACTTCGAAAAAGAATTGGTTGCTTATACTGAAAAATATAACAACTCTTGGTTAAAAGAAGAGTTATATAAAGCGCGTAACTTCGGTCCTGCAATGCATAAATTCGGTACATGGATTGGCGGTGCATTTAACTTTATTGATCAAAATATCTTTAAAGTCCCATTCACATTGCATGACTTGAAACAAGACTTTGCTGCGCTTAAGACTGTTGATGCATCGACGTTCAAACCAAACTATCCAAAACCAGATGGTAAGTTAACGTTTGACCGTTTATCTTCAGTATTCGTATCAAATACGGTACACGAAGAAAACCAACCTGCTCACTTAAAGTTAACTAATCCAGAAACACCGATTCAGGTTAACTTGCCGAAGTGGGACGAGCCTGCTCAACGTTACTGCCCTGCGGGTGTTTATGAAGTCATGGAAAATGATGATGGCTCGAAGCGTTTCCAAATCAACGCTGCAAACTGTGTACACTGTAAGACGTGTGATATCAAAGATCCATCACAAAACATTACATGGGTAACACCTGAAGGTGGCGGTGGTCCAAACTACCCGAATATGTAATTAAAAAGAAAAATCCTTTACGAAATGGTCGAGCAATGCTCGACCATTTTACACTTCAAGATCTGAATTTTTATTCATCATTTTTAAATAAAGAAAAGAACTAAGCTACCCTTTCTGCACCAAATAACGATATTCAGTATTGCTATTTTCATCCAAACTTTCTTCTTTGAGTAACAACTCATGCCCAAGATGCATACAAAACTTTGGAATATCCCATGAGGTGGAAGGATCGGTTGCAAACACCTCAACAATATCACCTGACTTTGCTCTACGGATCGCTTGATGCAACATCATCACAGGCTCAGGGCAACGCAACCCTCTAGTATTAAGTTGAACAGTAGCAAGTTTTGATTGTTCAGACATGATAAAGCTCAAATATTTTCATATTCACATTTTACCATAAAGTGAACTTCTAAAAATCATCAACAGCATTTTGAAAAACTGTACATTTCTTGCATCGTTTTATTGATGCATATCGGCTTTATCTTCGGTATGATGAAAATCATCTAATTGATATAGAGAGTCTTTAGGAAAGATCATGATCGAGGAATCCAGTCCGTCGTGGGGTATGCGTGGCTTAAGAAAATGGTTAGGAACCGCACCCGAAACCCGCGATGAATTACTCAAGTTAGTTCAAGACTCCCGTCGCTTTTTAGAGCCAGATACTGTTGCTATGCTTGAGGGTGTTCTCGATCTGCCAGCAACAAAGATTCGAGAAGTCATGACACCTCGTACAGCGATTATTAGCTTGCAGGAAGATGACCAATTACTCGATATCTTAGATGTTCTTATCGACTCAGCGCATTCTCGCTTTCCAGTTTTTTCATCGGAACAAGGCGATAATGTAGTCGGGATTCTGTTAGCTAAAGATCTTTTACCGTTCTTAACAGATCGCAATGTGAAAGTTGATATTCGTGCTTTAATGAGACAACCTTTATTTGTTCCTGAGAGTGCACGTTCCGATCAAGTTCTGCGGATGCTTAAAAATACACAAACGCATATCGCTATTGTTATTGATGAATATGGTTCAACTTCTGGTTTAGTCACACTTGAAGACATTCTAGAAGAAATTGTGGGTGAAATTGAAGACGAGCATGATATTGCGGATGAAGAAGCATTATTTATCGTTCCTGATAATGATCCTACGACTTCAAATACATGGATTGTGCAAGCATTAACCCCAATTGAACATTTCAATACGGTGCTCAATGCAGACTTTTCTGATGATGAAGTTGAAACTATGGGTGGGTTATTACTCCAAGAAATTGGTCTTGTCAGTGATTTACAAGGTCAAACCATCGAACTTGGAACATGGCAATTTACGATTATTGAAGCAGATGCGCGTACGATTCACCTGATTCGAGCAGTCCGTCAATGAGAAACTTTTTTGACAAGCTGTTAAGCCCTGCCAACAATCAAAAACAGTTGCCTTTTATTATTCCCTTATTGATTGCTCTCATTTCAGGTGCGATCTTTAGTTTGGCACTGGCACCCTATTATTTTTGGTGGCTTGCGATTCTATCGCCTGCATTGTTATATGCGACTTTGAGACAACGCAACCCTAAACAAGCCTTCATATTAGGCTGGGCCTATGGTTTTGGGCTATGGTTTGTAGGCGCTTTTTGGCTCTATACGTCCATTCATGTCTACGGCGATACCAATGCAGTTCTCAGTGTCTTAATGATCAGCATCATGGCATTGTTAATGGGGCTGTTTACTGCCCTGCAAACATGGCTATATCGTCGCTTTTTCCCAGAAACACCTCTGACCTTTGCCCCACTTTGGGTTTTGTTTGAATGGACCAAAACTTGGGTGTTCACTGGTTTTCCGTGGTTATTTGCTGGTTATGCCTTCACTGAACGCTTTTTAGATGGCTATGCCCCATTATTTGGTATCTATGCCGTCTCATTTGTAGTGATCGTACTTGCCTGCGCGCTGGTGGAAATTCTGAATCGACGCTGGTTTTGGGCGATTCCTTCTGCACTGTTATTGATCGGTGCATGGGGTGCAGGGCTTATTCAATTTGTTCAACCCAAAGACGAAAAACCACTCAAGGTTTCTTTACTTCAAGGGAATATTCCCCAAGATCTCAAGTGGTTGACTGAATATCAGATTAAGACCCTTGAGATTTATGCCAATTTATCACGTACAGAATGGGGACAAGACCTCATCGTTTGGCCAGAGTCTTCGATTCCTTTGTTTCAAACTGATATTCCTGATTTTCTAAAGGCGATGGCTGTCCAAGCCAAAAAGACCGACACGGCTTGGGTTACAGGCATACCATACTGGGATATTCCTCAGTCGCAACAAGCGGGTGAGCCAATGTACTACAATAGTATTATGGCTTCAGGTAGTGATTCTTCTGGTTTATACAAGAAACAACGTTTAGTTCCTTTTGGCGAATACATTCCACTATCAGGAATGTTGAAGTGGGTACTACCAGCCATGCAAAATGATGTCAGTATGGCTGGATTTTCTCGTGGTGAAGCCAACCAAAAACCATTGATGGTTAAAGGTCATGCTTTAGCAGCAGCGATTTGCTATGAAGTCGCCTATCCAAATCTAACCCGTCGTAATGCACTCAATAGTGACTTTCTCATTACAGTTTCGAATGATGCATGGTTTACAGGTACAGCAGGCCCTTGGCAACATTTACAAATGGTTCAAATGCGTGCCAAAGAAAATGGACGTTGGTTTATTCGTGCAACCAATACCGGTGTCACCGCATTTATCGATCATCATGGACATATTGTTAAACAAGCACCTATCGATGAAGAAGCAGTATTACGTGGGGAATTACCTGCTATGCAAGGGCAAACCTTATATAGTCGTTTAAGTGATTATCCAATACTGATCTTCTCATTGCTTTTATTAATCATAGGTTGGATCTATCGTCCACGTAAGGTCGATGTTTCTTTCAAATCACGTCGATAAGATGAAAAGAGCGTTTTACTAAAAAACGCTCTTTTTTTTAATCCTAAGAATATTTTTATGATGACCAATAGTTAATGTTGAATTAGAGTCAAAATACCAATGATAATTGCAAAGATAAATACGCAACTAAACTAGACAAAAATAACATGGGAATATAACGATAGGTTTTAAATAAAAATTGCTCATATTTGGAAATCAAATCTGCATGACGCCAAACACTAGTTTTCAAAGCACTTAAAAAACATAAGACAAACCATGCACTCAACATACTCAATGCAAAAAAGCCAATCATAATTTGGCTACTGCCTTCAGTTGTTTGCCATAAAGTCAAAGCACCTTGACTAATTGGTAATAAAGTTAAAATAAGCAATACAGATTTCAGCATTGCCCAATGAAACTGATTCAGTTCATCCAACACAAAAAATGCTTTCATCTGTTATCTCCACACGTCAATTCAATGATCTAAATTTATTATGCAAAGCTTTGATCTAAAGAAAAAGTCTATTTTGACTCTTATTTCTTTTTTCTTGTAACCATTAAATATAGGAATAATTCTTATTATAAATCTCAAATCTATAATATTTTATCAATTCTTTTTATTTCAAAAACTTATGATTGGCTTTATTATTAAGAAACATTATCACTTCACTCCTTATTCATCTAACTTAAGAGTGAAGTGATATTTTTAATTAAAAATTATGGTTGATAATAAATATCGGCATCATTACCCTCTCCGCCTTCTTTACCATCTGCACCAAATGAATATAAATCGAATGAGCGTCCATCACGGCCTGGAATGACATACTGTAAATCATTTTCCCAACTGTCTTTTGGATAACCACCTTTCACATAACCACCAGGCAACCAATTTTTTGCAGATGCAGGCTGATTCACTAAAGCATCTAAACCACCATCTTGCATTGATGGATATCGACCATTGTCCAACTTATATTGATCTAACGCTCCCGCCACACCTTTTAAAGTAATTTGTGTGGTATCCACTTTTGCTTTTTCACCACGCCCCATCACATTCGGAACGATCAACGCAGCAAGCACACCAAGAATTACAATAACAACCATCACTTCGATGAGCGTAAATCCTGAGGCACGATTCATTCGAGTAACACTCGAACGTGCCGCAAGACGAGAAGCTATGCTTCGAGTACGAGGATAAGTGCAAGATGGAGAGCTATGCTCGGAGTGGGCACGCTTCATTCGAACAACGCTCGACCGCGCCGCTATGCTTTGAGTGCAAGTATTCAAGCTTTGTTCAACATTGTGCTTATTCATTGAATTATTCATATTCATCTCTTTCATGTCACTCATTAGATCATATTGTTCATATTAATAATTGGCAACATTACCGCAATCACAATCACCAACACAATTGCTGCCATAAAAATCAACATTAAAGGTTCAAGTAATGCCAACAAGGTGGAGATAAATGTGGTGACCTCTCGATCTTGCATGGTTGATGCCCGATCCAACATTCGATCTAACTCACCAGAAGCTTCACCACTGCGAATCATTTGTACCATCATTGGTGGGAAATAGCCGCAACGCTCTAGTTGTGTTGCTAGATTCCCCCCTTCGGTGACACGTTCCATCGCCACAGTAATTGCATCACGAATTACCCAGTTATTACTCACCTCTGCGCCAATACGTAAAGCCTCAACCAGAGGAACACCAGAACGTGTCAAAATAGACAGAGTACTGGCAAAACGTGCTGCATTTATACCACGTGAAAGTTTACCAAATAGTGGCAATCTGAGCGTTAATCGGTCAAATGCATAATGACCTGCTGTCGTTCTTAAGAAACGGGTAAATAGAATCACAGCAATAAACCCAATGATCAACATTGCCACCCATGTCTGTTTAATAAAAGCACTGGCTTTCATCAGGGCAACGGTAATCCAAGGCAAGGCTTCTTTGCTTTGCTCAAATGTTTTCACAATTTCGGGTACAACATAGGTCATCAGTCCCATAACAATTGCAAAGGACATCAGCATCAAGATAATTGGGTAAATCATTGCACCCTGAATTTTCTTTTGCATGGCAAAACGATTTTCAGTGTAATCTGAAAGCTGATCTAAAATCAGATCCAAATGCCCTGATCGTTCACCGGCAGCAACTGTGGCAATATACAGCTCAGGAAAACGACCTGATTGTTGCATCCCTTGTGCCAGCGAATGCCCTTCTAACACCTTTGAACGCACTGAGATCAATAGATTTTGGACATGCGATTTTTCACTCTGTTTGCTAACCGCACGCAATGCCTCTTCTAATGGAATACCCGCCGCCACTAAAACAGAAAGTTGCCGTGTCATCAAAGCCAGATCATAAGCACTAAAACCTTTTCTAAACCATGAGCGATGTTGTTGTTTGTCTTTTTGCTCAACGGCATCGACCGCGATTGGCGTCCATGCTTTATCTCGTAACTGTTGACGAATTTGACGTGCAGAATCTCCTTCAAGCACACCTTTATGTTGCTTTCCAGAAGCATCAATAGCAGTAAATTGATAAGCTGGCATGGTTCTGTTCTAATTGTCCCAAAATAGTTGTCGTTACTGTTGCATCCATATGCTGGAATCATTCATATTCATTTATACATAACGCTCAGCACTTTAGCATAATTATATGACATACAGTCATGCCATTTTACACGTGAATGAAACCAATATGCCTAGCGAAAATTCTAACGCCATTTTGTACCGTATTCGAGTTGCCCTACCCGTATATGTGTATGACACGTTTGACTATACGGTCAGTGCCGAACAGTATCAACAAGCACAGATTGGAGCGCGTGTTGCAGTGTCGTTCGGACGACAAAATCTCGTAGGTATCATTGTTGAAAAAATTGATCCTAATCAAGTTTTCACAGGTCAATTTAAACTGAAAGCAATTACTGAATTACTTGATAAAGAAGCAATATTAGATCAACACGTTTTAACTTTGATGACATGGTCTGCTCAGTATTATCAATTCCCAATTGGCGAAGTGATGCAAAGTGCCCTCCCCACACTACTCAGACAAGGGCGTGCATTAGACATTTTATTTCATCTGTGGAAAATCGTGCCAAATGATGATCCGAATGCATTATTGAAACGCTCTCCAAAACAATATGAGGCGTATCAAATCTTAAAAATACATCCTCATGGCACCACTGAAAATGTCTTGAACCTCAGTGGTGTTGAAACTGCAACACTGAAAGCTTTAGAAAAGAAAGGGTTGGTTGAGTGTTGTCTGGAACCACATGATTTTAGCCCCACACCTGTACAATTGGCGCAAGTACCACTCACAGCCAATGAGGATCAAAAAAGAGCGATTCAACAAATCCTCAAAGAGCAGCATCATTACCAAGCATTTTTACTGGATGGCTTAACAGGCAGTGGCAAAACTGAAGTTTATCTGCAAGTCATGCATGAAGTATTAAAGCAGGGTAAGCAGGTGTTGGTACTGGTTCCAGAAATCGGCCTTACCCCTCAAACTGTCGCTCGCTTTAAATCACGGTTTCATTGTGATATTGCTTTATTACACTCAGGGTTAAATGACTCGAAGCGCTTACAAGCATGGCAACACGCGCAAACAGGTAAAGCTTCGATTGTGATCGGGACTCGTTCTGCGATCTACACGCCGCTTCCTCATCTCGGACTGATTATCCTCGATGAAGAGCATGATCTTTCTTATAAACAGCAAGAAGGCTTTCGTTATCATACCCGTGATGTAGCGCTCTACAGAGGATACTTACAACACTGTCCTGTGATTCTTGGATCTGCAACACCGAGTATCGATAGCTATCATCTGGTCGAGTCAGGCAAACTACATCTACTGGAACTCAATCAACGTGCTGGCGTCGCTGTCCTGCCTAAAATGCATGTGATTGATTTAAAAATTGCCAAGAAAAAACATGGTATCAGCCAAAATTTAATTGAGCAGATCAAACTCACTTTAGAACGCAAAGAACAGGTGTTGATCTTTCTCAACCGTCGGGGTTATGCACCGATTCTGATGTGTGAAAGTTGTGGTTGGCAAGCCAATTGCCCCCATTGTGATGCGCATTTCACCCTTCATTCTCAGCCTTATCATTATTTACATTGTCATCATTGCGGCACCATCAATCGCCTCCCTGATCATTGCCCAGCATGCCAAAAACAAAGTTTAAAAACGATTGGCGCTGGAACGGCAAAGCTTGAAGAACATTTACAAGAGTTATTTCCTCACAATGAAGTGATTCGAGTTGATCGTGACAGTACCAGCCGTGTCGGAAGTTGGCAGAAAATTTATGACCGTATCCAACAAAATAAACCGAGTATTTTATTGGGCACACAAATGCTTGCTAAAGGACATCATTTCCCACATGTAACTTTGGTGGCTATTTTAGATATTGACGCTGGTTTACTGAGCGTGGATATCCGCGCCCCTGAACGTACTGCACAATTAATAGTACAAGTGGCTGGACGTGCTGGACGAGGCGAACATAAAGGGAATGTCTATTTACAAAGTCTTCGCCCTGACCATCCAATGCTCACCACATTAATTGAACATGACTATCGTACGGTAGCCAAACAA
Organism: Acinetobacter sp. ATCC 27244; assembly: GCF_000156555.1. NCBI lineage: Bacteria > Pseudomonadati > Pseudomonadota > Gammaproteobacteria > Moraxellales > Moraxellaceae > Acinetobacter > Acinetobacter sp. ATCC 27244. The sequence continues at coordinate 188,246 of NZ_GG665962.1, read as the reverse complement.
ATGCTGGCTGAGCGCAAACTTGCAATGCTCCCTCCTTATCGTTATACGGTATTGATACGTGTTGAATCGAAAGATCGAGAGTATAGCCAGCATTTCTTGACGGATATTGCACAACAACTCAGAACAATGGCTGGTGATTTAGTTGATATTTGGGGACCAATTCCTGCACCGATGGAACGTAAAGCTGGACGCTATCGTGCCCATATGGTGATTTTGTCGGCCGATCGCGCCAAACTGCATTTTTATTTGCGTCAATGGTGGCAACAAGTGGTACATTTACCTCGTCAGCACCAACTCAGGCTATCCATCGATGTTGATCCACAAGAGTTTAGTTAGTCTAATTCCCTATGCAAAACAGAAAAATTTGAGGCAATAGATGTCCTTACTGCTATCCATCATTTTTTTACTAACTGCGGCTTTAATTATTGTCCCACTCACAAAACGATATACCTCAAATACTGTTTTGGGTTATCTAATTGCTGGGCTTTTACTCGGCTCAAGTGGCTTTGCACTGATCACAGATACCCAATTTATTACTCAAATTACCGAATTAGGCATGCTATTGCTGATGTTCTTTCTCGGTTTAGCATTTCGCCCAATCCAGCTGTGGATACAACGCTATACCATTTTAAAAAACAGTGGCTTAAGTTTACTGACCATCAGTTTAATTTTAACCAGTATCTGCTTTTTCCTCTTTGATAATTTTGCCAGCAGTATCGTTCTTGGTGTAGCACTAGCACTTTCCGCTGTAACCTTGGTTCAACAATTGCTTCATCACCAACAAAAATCAAATAGCACACTTGGACAATCCATTTTAAGTGCTATACAGATGCAAGTATTTGTAGCGATATTATTTATTGTCTTGTTTCCTTTGTGGGATGATACAGCAACAACACGACATGGTATCGCGTATTTTGCAGCCATCATTGCGACAGTTTCAGGACTGTTCTTAGCCAGTCGTTTTCTGATACGACCTGCGTTTCGCTATTTAGCCAAGCGCAATAGTATTGAACTTATTCCTGTATTAGGTCTTGTAACAATCCTCTCTATTATTGTCATCATGGATATTTTAAATATTCATATTTTAATTGGCGTATTTTTAGCAGGATTATTACTCGCAGATACTGAATTCAACACTGAAGTTGAACGTATTGTTCATCCATATAAAGATACTGCGCTAGGACTCTTGTTCCTTGCAATCGGCTTAAATCTTTCAGTACTTCCTTTATTCGAATCACCACTTTTAATTTTGGGATCAATCTTTTCTTTAGTATTGATCAAAACTGTGGTCATCGCAGCTATCAGCTATTATCACCAGCGCCACAAACAACTCAGCCTTCTTTCTGCCACTGCCCTTGCTCAGGGTGGCGAGTTAAGTTTTATCCTGTTGAATATTGCTGTCGCAGAACAAATTCTTGCTCAACCGATTTTTGAATCTGCGCTATGGGTGATCTTTGGCTCGATGCTTCTGACGCCTCTAGTTTTCTGGTTGGTGAATAACAAACGACTACCAATATTGCATAAGAAAATAGCAGCACAGACACCAGATATTCCCCAACATCCAATTTTGATTGTTGGATTTGGCCGTTTTGGTCAAGTGGTTGCGCGTGCCTTACATGCACAAGGTCAACAGTTGAGCGTGATTGATAGCAATCAACCCGATGCTGATTTTATTGAGCAATATGGACATCGCTTTTTTGATGCAGATGTCACTCAGGTCGAAAATCTAAGAGCAGCAGGGATCGAATATTGTAAATTGCTGATCCTTGCGATTGATGATGTTGAAGACAGCATGAATCTGGCGCGTCACCTCCGTCTAAACTATCCTGATTTAGTCTTATTTGTTCGGGCACGTGATCGTCATCATGCGCACTTATTAAAAGATATGGGGATTCAGCATATCTGGCGTGAAACCTATGTCTCATCCTTGAGTATGGCGCAACTGGCTTTGACAGAGACAGGTCTTTCAAGTGAAGAAGCTAGAGCCCAAATCGAACAATTTCAAAGCCATGATCAGCGATTATTTGATTTACGCTATTCGACTGGTGATGATTTTGACTCAATTGAAGCTTATCCGAGTGTAATCGCAGAGTTGGAATATTTATTTGAAAATACAAAAACTTTAAATACTGATCGAATGAGCAATGAACAAAACCAACAAAGTGATGCAAATTCACCGCATGGAACAACTTGAGTTTTCGTAAAATGACACCATTATTGAATGGATAACCGTTCACCATCGTATAAGCTTTCAAGGCAAAGCACCGCTTTGTTTTCCTCATTTGAGGAGCTGGAGAAAAAAATGTCTGATTTACGCCAACGCTTTTTTATTGAAGATAGTCCTTTTCGCGGTGAAATAGTTCATTTGGAAGAAGCACTACAAACCATTTTGGCGAAACGTGAATATATGCCTGCGGTACAAAGCTTATTAGGTGAAATGTTAAGTGCAACAGCTTTACTTGCAAGCACCTTGAAGATCCAAGGGCGTATTAGCTTACAAATTCAAGCAACTGGTACGTTCAAATGGGCAATGGCTGAGTGTAACCATTTAGGTGAAGTCCGTGCTTTGGCTGATTATGAAGAAGATCCTCGTTTCGCTGAAGGTACTGATAGTCGCACTGTGCTTGCATCATTAACCAATCCTGTTCTGTTCATTAATATTGAACCTGAACATGGCGAGCGTTATCAAGGTATTGTTCCCCTTGATCAACCAACTTTGGCAGGTTGTTTAATACAATACTATGATTTATCAGCACAAATCCCAACTCATATTGTGCTAGCAACCAATAGTCAACGTTCAGGTGGTTTATTGATTCAACTACTTCCTCGTAATGAAGAGGAACAAGAGTTCGTTGATGAAGACTTATGGCCACGTTTAACTATGCTCACTGAGACCTTAAAACCTGAAGAGTTAACCGACCTGTCAGCCAATGAAATTCTTTATCGTTTGTATAATGAGGAAGAAGTGCGTTTACCTGAGGCCGAGCAATTAAAGTTTGGTTGCACCTGTTCTAGAGAGCGTTGTGCCAATGCTTTGATTCAAATTGGTGTAGCGGCAGTACATGAATCCCTTGAAATCCAAAACCCAATTCAAATGGATTGCCAATGCTGTAACACACGTTATGAGTTTACCGCTGAAGAAGCTTTAGGCTTGTTCGGTGAGCATTTGAGTTAATTAGTATTAGCTTAAATTAATGTTTTAAAGTTGGTTACCCATTCAAATATAATCATGTGGTAACCATCTTTCAAATTTTATACTTTTTCCATTCAACAATATTTTAAAATTATTTTTTTCTGTTCTGCTCGATCAAACAAAGAAAATAGTCTTGTAAACAACCATCTAACACTTCATCCCCATTTTTTAGATTAAACTCATCATCAGCTTCACCTAAATCACTAGTACCATCAAGCACGCCCAAAAAAGTTGAAATAGTATCAACCATAATTTGATGAATTATTTCAAAGAAAACTTCTTTATTCTCTTCAGGCAAAGAATCAAATAATGATTGTGCCTTTAGCCAGTATGGATCTTTCACATCCTCTATTTTTGTATTAAAAAATAATTTCTTATAAAGAATTAAATTTTCATCGACAATATATTCGTTTATTTTCTCTGCAAATTCTTGAGAATTCATTTGATAACCTACTTTTAAATTACATTTAAGATGTTTGGGATGACCCTTATGCTGTGAAGTATAAAGGTTCTTGCTGAAACAATATCAACACACATCCCCTCTGTTTTTTCCTGCTTAATCGTCAAATAATAGAATGAAAAGTAATAGATTATGACGATAAACAATGACAAAGAATTACTACGAAGAACTAGGCGTGACCCGCGATGCCTCAGCAGATGAAATCAAAAAAGCCTATCGCAAACTCGCACGCAAATATCATCCCGACATCAGCAAAGAAGCAGATGCCGAAGAGAAGATGCAAGCGATCAATGTCGCCTATGACACCTTAAGCAATGCTGATAAAAAAGCTGAATATGACCAGATGCTGGATCATCCACAGGATTTTTCTGGTTTTGGACAAGGAACAGGTGGATTCAACCAAGGTTCAAGTGGATTTGATGGCTCTCAATTTTATCGTCAAAGCTCAGGCGATGCCGACTTTAGCGGTTTTGAAGATCTATTTGGTCGCTTCGGTGCTGGATTTGGTGGCGGTCAACAACGCTCACAACGTCAGCAACGCAGTTATCGGGGTGAAGATCAACACGCCTCAATTCAAGTGGATATAAGTATTGCTTATCAAGGTTCTACACAGCAAATTACCTTACAGATTCCAACCTATAATGTTTATGGTGAACCTGAAATTCAGCGCAAGACATTAGAAGTCAAAATTCCTAAAGGAATGAAAGAAGGTCAACAAATTCGCCTCACAGGTCAAGGACAAAATGGAATCAATGGCGGTGAAAATGGCGACTTATATATTGAGATTCAATACAAAGATACAGACAGAATCCGCGTCGAAGGTGCTGACGTTTATCAAACCATTGATGTTGCACCTTGGGAAGCGGGCTTAGGTCAAAGCATTGAAGTCAGTACCCCTGCGGGTCAGCTCAAAGTCAATTTACCGAAAAATGCAAAAAATGGTCAACAACTTCGTCTAAAAGACAAAGGAATTCCTAGCAAAACTGCAGGTAACCTTTATTTGATCATTAATATTGTTTTACCAGCTGCACAGAGTGAACAAGAACAACAGGCTTATCAACAATTCGCTGAAGCGTTCTCTTCATTCAAAGCTCGTACCTCATAAGGAGCAAGATCATGACAACTATTCAATACAAAGAAATTCAATATGACGGTCATTGCCAAGTTGAAATCGTTGATGAACAATTGGCACTTGATCTTGAACATTTCGCAGAAGCATGTGGTCAAAGTACTGAATGGGTACTCAAATTGATTGATTACGATATTTTGCAAATCACAGTTGAGCCGCAAAATTATCAATTCATCGGTGAAGATGTTGCCCGTGCTCGTCGAGCATATCGCTTACAACGTGATTTCGATGCGAGCTTATCAGCAGTTGCTGTCATGCTGGATTTGATTGATGAAGTACAACAATTGCGTAAACAGCTCAAACATTTTCATTGAACAAAAGAAAATGACTGAGCTTAGATAAGCTATTTCAGCTTAGTCATTTTCTCCACTTCTTTGAGAGTTTGTTTAATAGGTTCATAATCCAAGAACCACAATAAATTAATATTACGTTGCTTGTGCTGCTGCGCCAGCAAATCAATCACACTACGCTCGCCTCGTCCAACTAAATGCTGTTGATAGAAATAGTACAGCAGCAATATGGTAGTCATCAGCATCACGCCCAGCATAATCCAAAATCCAACAGGTGATTTTAATCCAGGAATAAACTCAAAGTTCATTCCATAAATCCCCGTCAATAAGGTTAATGGTGCGAATACAGCCGTGATAATCGCCAAAATACGCATATTTTCATTGGTCTGATTTGCCGTTGCAGAAAAATGTAAATCAATTGCTGATTGAATCGCATTTCGCAACCGAAGCGTATGCTTTTGCACACGCTCAATATGACTCATCAAATCATTTAGGCGAACCAAAAGAATATCTTGCGTTTTGTATTTTCGTTCACCCACAACATGATGATAGTTATCGACCAATTCATCTCGAAACTCCTGTAAGGTCTCAATTTGTTCCTCACATAAGTTTTCGATTTGCTGAAACGCCATATCTTCATGAAACAACTGATGCCACTGTTTAAAACGACGATTTCCCTGTAATAGTTGTTGCTGCCAATATTCAACACGACGAGTTAACGGCGTACGTAGATTCAGATAACCATCAATCATGCTATTGAGTAATCGTAAACACAAATCAGCTGGAGTACTCGGTAATTTACGAGGCTTGTTTTGTTCTAAAATCGCCCGCTCCATGACCATTTGTAAACGTTGAACATAGTTTTCAACTGCCATATTCCCTTGTTCACGAACACTCACCAATATTCGTGGCGTCAAGATAAAACTCATTGGGGTTGTTGCAAGACCAAATACACTCTCATGTACATCTAACACAGGATCATTTTCATAAATCTGATCATCCGCACTAATCAGCTTACGAAAGACCAATAAATCATATTCTTCGACGGTATCAAAAGCACATGGATGCTCAATATTCAACAAATCTCGCATATGAAATTCATTCAAGACAATGCCTGTCTGCTCGTAAATATTGTTTTGCCAAGTCTCTGAGTGATTCACTAAATCTTGCCTTAAGCTATCCACCCATAGAAATTCAAGCGTATGCTGTTGTTGTTCTTGTACGCTCATAAAAATTGTATTTTCACTATTGTGGCGATAGAAATAATAAAGCTGCATAGTGCTCATATTTAGGTTGGAATTAAAAATATCATGCCATAAAAAAGTCCGCACGAAGCGGACTTTTTGTATTTCAAACAGTGATTAAGCTTGTTCGATGTCTTTCATCGTTAACTTGATACGACCACGGTTATCGACATCAGCAACCTGTACTTTCAACTCCTGACCTTCTTTCAATACGTCAGTCACGTTTGCAATACGCTCATTCGAGATTTGCGAAATATGAAGTAAGCCATCAGTACCTGGCATGATATTAACGAACGCACCAAATTCAACGATACGAATCACTTTACCATCGTAGATCTTACCTGGTTCAACTTCTGCAGTCAGTGCTTGGATTTTTGCAATCGCAGCACGAGCAGCAGCTTTAGTTTCACCAAATACGCGAACTGTACCATTGTCTTCGATATCAATCGCAGCTTTAGTTTCTTCTGTAATAGCACGAATGGTAGCACCACCTTTACCAATCACATCACGAATCTTATCTGGATTAATATTAATCACTTCGAAAGTCGGCGCATTTGCGCTGATCTCTGCACGCGCACGTGAAATCACTTTATTCATTTCATTCAGGATGTGCATACGACCAGCAAATGCTTGGTTTAATGCAACTTCCATAATTTCTTCAGTGATCCCTTCGATCTTGATGTCCATTTGAAGCGCAGTAATACCGTTTGCAGAACCTGCGACTTTAAAGTCCATATCACCTAAGTGATCTTCATCACCCAAGATGTCAGAAAGAACTGCGAAACGCTCACCTTCTTTCACTAAGCCCATTGCGATACCCGCAACTGGTGCTTTTAGTGGAACACCAGCATCCATCAGTGATAATGAAGCACCACATACAGAAGCCATTGAAGATGAACCGTTAGATTCAGTAATGTCAGATACGATACGAATCACATACGGGAAGCGGTCAGCCGCAGGAAGAACTGCTTGAACGCCACGGCGCGCTAAACGACCATGACCGATTTCACGACGCTTAGGACCTGATTCACGACCTGTTTCACCTACAGAGTATGCAGGGAAGTTGTAGTGCAACATGAAGTTGTCAGTTTTAGTACCAGCAAGGGTATCTACCATCAATGCATCACGTGTGTTACCCAAAGTTGTTGTTACCAACGCCTGAGTTTCACCGCGTGTGAATAATGCAGAACCATGCGCACGATCTAATACACCTACTTGAACGTCGATACCACGAACAGTTTTAGTATCACGACCATCAATACGTGGCTTACCTGATAGGATATTGTCACGCACAGTACGGTATTTGAGGTCTTCGAATAGTTCGTTTACTTCGTCAGCAATACCCGTTTCGTCATTTTCAGGAACGAACTGAGCAACTGCTTCTGCATAAAGCGCATCTAGTGCCGCATAACGATCTTGTTTTACTGCAATGGTATATGCTTCAGAAATCTTCGCTTCGAACGCAGTTTTCAATTGCTCAAGCAACGCTTCATTTTTAGCTGGGGCAACCCAATCAGACTCTTTTGCACCTGCAGCGGCAGCAAATTCTTTAATTGCTTGAATCGCAATTTGCATTTCGTCATGACCGAAAAGCACAGCACCCAACATTTGGTCTTCTGAAAGTTCTTTCGCTTCAGACTCAACCATTAATACTGCTGACTCTGTACCTGCAACTACGAGGTCAAGATCAGACTGTGCAAGTTGTTCAAAGTTCGGGTTTAAAACATATTCGCCATTGATCAAACCAACACGCGCACCACCGATTGGACCACGGAAAGGTGTGCCAGCAATAGACAATGCTGCAGAAGTACCAAGCATCGCTGCGATGTCAGCATCCATGGTCTTGTCTGAAGAAACCACAGTTGCAGTCACTTGGATTTCGTTGAAGTAACCTTCTGGGAACAACGGACGAATTGGACGGTCAATTAGACGTGAGATTAAGGTTTCAGCTTCAGAAGCACGGCCTTCACGTTTGCCGTAACCACCTGGGATACGACCAGCAGCATATTGTTTTTCTTGATAGTTAACAGTAAGTGGGAAGAAATCTTGACCCGCTTTTGCTTTAGGTTGCGCAACAACTGCGACTAAAACAGTTACACCACCCATCGTGACTAAAACTGTATTTGCTTGACGTGCAACGCGACCCGTTTCTAAAACAACTTGGTGTTGACCAAATTGAAATTCTTTACGAATGATATTAAACATAGACATGTATTGTATTTTCCTAGTTTTAATTCTAGTGAGACCCCTAAGGTTTGGCATTCAGACTACAACGATTATAGATAAATGACAAAGCTTAGAAGCCATCACACTAGACCAAAATTTAAAAAAGTTAAACGCAAAGAAGGAGCGAACAAGCGCCCCTTCTAAAAATCATCTAATGTGAATTAGATGAAACTCTCTTTTCAGCGATAAAGCATAGCAACATGCGAAATACCGAAAACAAAGCCAAATCGAATTAACGACGTAAACCTAATGCGCCGATCAAAGCAACATAACGACCGTGATCTTTACCATTTAAGTAGTCAAGTAATTTACGACGTTGGTTAACCATACGAATCAAACCACGACGGCTGTGGTGGTCATGTTTGTGCTCTTTAAAGTGACCTTGCAAATCATTGATTTGTGCAGTCAATAAAGCAACTTGTACTTCTGGTGAACCAGTGTCATTTTCAGCACGAGCAAATTTAGCAATGATCTCTGCGCGATCTGCGTTAGTTAAAGCCATTCGATTTCTCCGAGATGCTTAATAAAATAAACGATATTGATCAGTTACGAGAACTGACTGCCGTGCATCACTACAGCAAGTCGCCTATTTTAAGTGATCTGTCGTTATATTGCAAAAATGTTTTAACTTGGCGGGCAATTCGGCAGCTGACAACTCAGATTAAAAGATGCACACTAGCCTGAATCTGTTTTCAGTTTATGACAGATACGAAAGAAAACGAAAAAATGCGAGGGAATCGTGAAACTTTTATCCGCTAACACCTGTTATGTTCCTCATGATCTCAGCCAAGTCATTCGCTCAAAGGATGAAGTTTCAGCAGAACTTGGTGGAATGAGTCATGCTCAAGTTGACAAAATTTGGACCAGTGTCGAATCTTTATATAGAACAGGCAACTATCCACTGATTACGTTGTGTTTACGTCGCAAAGGGGAAATCTTAATTAATCGTAGCATAGGCCATGCACAGGGAAATTCGCCTGATGGTTTGGCTGCCGATGCTAAAATTGGTACACCTGATACCCCAATCTGTCTATTTTCAGCTTCAAAAATGGTCACTGCCATGCTGATTCATATGTTAGATGAGCGTGGTGATCTCAATTTACTTGACCCGATTAGTTACTATATTCCTGAATATGGAGTGAATGGCAAACGCCGCGCGACACTATTTCATTTACTCTCCCACCGCGGAGGTATTCCTCGCGTTGAAGGCGAAGTCACACCAGAACTATTGTTTGATCAAGAAGAAATTTTAAAACGCCTATATGCAGCTAAACCCGTTTCGCCTTCGGGTACTCACCTTGCCTATCATGCGGTTACCGCTGGTTATATTTTGGGGGAGATTGTTCATCGTGTGACAGGGCAAACTGTACGTGAATTTTTAGCTGAACAGATCGAAAAACCGATGGGATTGGACTATTTCAACTATGGTTTGAAACCAGAATATCGTGCTGATGTCGCAATGAACTATGCAACAGGGATTCATCCAAGTTTAGGCACAGATCGCTATTTGGAACACGTACTCGGCGCTGGACTACAGATGGCAGTCGATATTACCAATGATAACCGTTTCATGGATACCATTTGCCCTGCTGGAAATATTTACACCAGTGCAGAGCAAGCAGGACGCTTTTTTGAAATGTTACTGAGTGGTGGAGAGTATCAAGGTAAGCAAATTATGAGTGCCAAGACCGTTTTCCGTTCGACACTACCGACATCAGGAATCAGCATTGATCGCAGTTTACTCGCGCCGATGCGTTATGCACTTGGACCAATGTTAGGCAGTAACCCGATCGGCTTGTTTGGCCCAATGACGGGACAAGCATTCGGTCATATTGGTTTTTCTAACATTTTATGTTGGGCTGATCCTGAGCGTGACATCAGTGTGTCATTACTCACGACAGGAAAATCTGTAGTAGGAACACATTTACCCGCCTTAGCCAAAACGCTCTATCAAATCTCAACCAACTGTCCAAAGATTCCAAAGGAACAACGTCGCTCATTGTTTGCAACTGATCGTACGGAAAATGATTTGGTGTAATCAATAATTCAAGCATACAAAAAAGCCCAAGTTACACTCGGGCTTTTGCGCTGAAGTTTTTATTATTCTTATTTTAATTTCTTTTTATGATTTATCTTTTTTGTATTCGCTTGCCCTTTTACCCTCTGCATGCAATTTACACATCGTTTTTGTTATTTAATTAAAAAATCTCTTCTCTTTATACCGACTATTCTGTCACAATCAATTGTGGAGAAAAATAGCATTTTTCTTATCTGCGTGTAAGCAAAAACGTACGATTCTGTATAACAATTAACTTAATAATTAAAAAAAACTGTCTAACAATGGTTAGCTACTTAAATTGTTGTTTTAAAGCATTGCAATCTCGTAAAAATATTTTTTATGCAAAAACTGTACACAATATTATCGGTTCTCTTTATGGAATTTGATGAACGATATTTTGTTAGATAATTGCTTCAAGAAATGATAAAAATAAAAAAGCCCTGTAGTCTCTCCCAAAACTACAAGGCTTAGCGGCTGTAAATTTCCTCTTTTATCACTTACTTCACTGTAAGCCCGCTGTCATCACGACATTATTATTATTCTTTTTGCGATTTACCTAACTTTCCATGCTAGGTTCTTTGTGTGTTCATAATCTCAAAAACCAGCAAATTGCTCTAGCGACAATATCTCGAATCCTTGTAAGCTTTTTCTTACAAAAATGTGAATTTTGAAGAATAAGTTTACAATCCTTGAAAATTGATCTTTTGTACTAAACCACTGCGACGAACTGTGCGTACTGTAAGGGCTTGTAACAGCGCATTTGGATCTGCCAGCAACGTGACCACTTTTTTAGCACGTGTAACTGCTGTATAAATCAGTTCCTGACTAAGCAGTTTTTTCGCATTTGCATCTAACACAATTGCGGTATGTGTAAACTCAGAGCCTTGAGACTTGTGAATAGTCAATGCAAAAGCTGTTTGCATATTACGTGGCAAACGATGCGCTGCAATCCATTTATTTAAACTAGGGAAAAATACTTCAAATTGCTGTGCTTGAGTCCGATGTTTAAAACAAATCCCGATATCACCATTTGAGATCCCGAGCTGATAATCATTATAAGTCATCATTACAGGACGACCGACATACCATTCTGCAACAGCGATTTGTTTAAGCTGTTGATTCAACCATCGCTCAGCATAGCGATTGAGTTGTTCAATACCTAATGCGCCGTGTTTCACTGCCGCCAAAATTCGATAATCATCAAACACACGTATCACGTCTTGAATGTATTGTTCTGGTTGATCTGCATGTAAATAAGATTTTAATATTTCAGCATAATCATTGAATCCATACATTAATTTCTGCTGATATTGTTCAATCTCTATATCCAATTGCTCAGGTAGATATTCCAACTGAATCGCATCAGGCATTTCTTTACTCAAGCTCATTTCTTGCAAAGGAGCAGGCTTTACAATCTCATGCTCAAGCTGAGTTAAGACCGATTCAGATGAAGCTTGTTGTGCTTGAATAAAGCGCGCCAATTGACCAATTTTTGCTTTATCTGAAAAGCGGCGACTATTTTGCAGTTGAACACGATTCTCTGCCAAACCCTCGACTTGTTGTAAGTCGGCTAAAACAGACCCAACATCGACGGACGCCAACTGATTAGCATCCCCCAACAATATGATTCGACAAGAATCAGGTACAGCTTCAAACAATGCAGTGGCGAGATTTAAGTCCAACATCGACGCTTCATCGACAACAATCACATCATAAGGTAAGGGCTGCTTCACGTTAAAGCGAGGGATTTGTCGATTCCCCATTCCCAATAAACGATGCAAGGTCTGCGTGCTTTGATTGCGTAACTCATCTGTGACTAAACCAGAAGCAATTAATTTTGGATCGTTAAATGAATTTTGTAGTGCTTCTTGCATTCGCTGCGCGGCTTTTCCTGTAGGTGCAGCCATAGCAATTCGGATATCAGGAATCATTTGGTTGAGTGCCGCAATGATACGTGCCAAGGTATAAGTCTTACCTGTACCTGGTCCACCCGTGATGATACTGACCCATTGTTGCAATACCATTTTCAGAGCAGCTTGTTGAAACTCATCTTCAAGCAATGATTCATATTCAGAAATATCGATTACTGGTGTCATTTGTCGCTTTAATCGGCAAATCTGCTGTGCGAGGCGTTGTTCTAACTGCCAATATCGGTATAATGCCAAGCCCTGCTGATCGTAGACACATGGGGCAACTTGAGTGGCTGCTTTTTCGCTTGGAATTGCTAAATCACCCAAGGCTTCCAGTTGAACTAAATCAACTTGAATACAACTATCGCCATTTAAACTGGCTTCAATCAGTTGTTGTAACACATGTGCAGCGCTATCTGCTTGAGCAGATTGAGAAAATGGAGCTTGTGTGAGATAACGACTCCACATATTTATCCAAGTCATTTGTTCTGACTGATCACTGATTAGCTTGTCCACAGAGTTATCCTCAAACTTACCCACACGCTTGTCCACAAGGTTATAAACAAGCTTATCCACAAGATAAGATTTTGTTTAATTTAAATTTAGCCATTTTATCTACACACCTTTTCCTTGTTTATCCTCAGAGAAATATCCCAATATTGCGTCTAAACGCAAGACAAACTCATCCTCAGGTTTCCAATAAAAATAGCCTTGATCTGCTTGTCCATTCATACCACGCAAATATAAATAAGACGCACCACCCAAGTGCTGCTCGATACGATAATTTTGTAATTTCACGCTTAAATAACGGTGCAATGCCACCAAATATAAAGCGGCTTGAAGCCAATAACTGGATAAAGACATGCTTTCAGCAATTTGTGTAGATTGATAATCTGCTTGATTCTCACCCAAATAATTACTCTTATAATCAGCAATATGATATCGCTGTCCATCAAAGAAAACTAAGTCAATCGAACCATTCAAATAACGTGCTGATTTCGCATCAATAAACTCAGGCATTTGAATGTCATATTCTTCAAATAACTGTTGTACGCGCTGCATCGCTAACACACGATCAGATAACGCTAAGTAAAACGGACACTCTGATAAATACTGTCCTACCACTAATTGTTGTAATTGAAAACCTTGGTTGAGTGGTGTTTGCAGTACATCTGCTAACCACAACGCAATCCACTGATATAACTGCTGTTCAGCATTCTCTTGCTCAGGAAAATGTTGCTGATATTGTTCTAATAATGCGACCCATAAACCTTGATAAGTATTTTTAAAACGGCGGCGAATTTCCTCGATCCATGTTTCAGGATGCTGAAAGTCAATCTGCTCAAAAATCTCATGCAGGAAATTTCCAGCCAATGTTCCTTTTGGAAAATAGTATTTGATCCAAGCAATCGGTTGTGATACCGCAACACTTTCAACAGTTAAGAGATTGATTTCATCTTCAGCCTGATCAAACTGTTGATCCGCATTTGCTAAACGATCAAGGCGATTGGCTTTATGTTTAAGATGCTGCGCCAAGTAACTAAAACTGGTTTTTCCACGCGCGTAAAAACGTTGTGTAGGTAAAGGCTCTGCGGCTAATAATCGCTCTGGCTGAGTTTCTTGTGTCCGTAAAGAAGCTGGGCGTTCCAACAACAAATGATCTTCAACACTATATGGATGCTGAAAAATATCTCCGTGGTTTTTCCAAAATGCCAAACCTGATAATTTATTTTTATCGCCTTTTTCAGGTTCAAATATCGCATAAACACGGTGACTTGCACGCGTTAATGCCACATACCATAATCGATTTTGCTCAGCCTGTGCACGTTGCTGATGCTGATCGAGTTCAGTTTGTTGCAAAAAGTTTTTATCTGCGATTGCCACTACACGTTGGGTTCGAGTCTGTCCTGTCTCAGGCACTTGAATTTCAGTGGTGGAGAAATTTAAGGTCTTCTGCATTTCAGAAAATGCTTTATTCGCCCCAAGTAAAAATACAATTTTAAATTCTAGACCTTTGGATTGATGAATGGTCATCAACTGCACACCCGCTTCACTGGATAGCTTGTGTTCCAACTCCCATTCTCGGTCACTTGGAGAATGGAGTTGTTTTAAATACCAATGATAGAGGTTGTGGATACCTTGTACATGCTCACTGTGCTGACTCAAAATATCAGTGAGATGACGTAAGTTGACCACTGCACGTTCATTATCTTTACTTTGCGTTGCGACCAATTGCTGCCAAATTTCAAATTGATTTAAACAACGTTGCCATGCCACCAAGAATCCCTGATTAAGCCACATTTCACGGATGTCATCGAACTGCTGAATATAATGACTCAGCCCTTCTGCACTTTGCTCAAGTGCGACTAGTTGTGACAGATCAAAACCAAATAAACGGCTGAGTAAAGCACGCTTCAACTTCGCTTCATCATAAGGATGCAACAATGCGGTGAGTAATGCCCCTACATCTTGTGCAATCTTTGAATCAAATACGCTGCGTTTTGATGGTCGATTGACACGAATGCCTAATCGCTCTAAAGCATATTGAACTTCATCTAGCTGACGATGGCTACGTGAAAGTACCGCAATGTCATCTTCACTGATAACTTGGTGATTTTCTCCATCTAGATATAACTGTTGCAAATGGGCTTGATTGAGTAAACTTTGAATTTTCCAAGCCACTTGGGTTGCTTGTTCATTGCCATCTTGTAGTTGTAACCAACGTAATGGCGCAGGGTTGAGTTGCCCATTTTCAATCAATGCTGGATGCGGACGTGAACCCGCTTGAATTGGGTCATAAAGTACCTGTTCACCAAAATCCATTTGCCGTTGAAATAACACATCCACAACTTCAACCAACTCTTTGACTGAGCGATGGTTATGAATCAGCTTATATTCACGCCCAGACTTCGACATAATGTCTTGATAAGCATTTAAAAAGGTCAGCATATCACCACCACGGAAACCATAAATTGCCTGCTTACGGTCGCCCACCATGATCATGCAGCCTTTTTGGTAACGTTGTGGATGTCGCCAAATGGTCGCTAACATATCATCTTGATCTTGGTTGGTATCTTGAAACTCATCCACCAAAATCAAGGGATAACGTGCATGTACAAATACCGCAAAACGTTGACCTTGATCACCTTTTAATGCGTCTGACAAGGTTTTGATTTGTTGGGCAAAAGTGGTTTCACCTTTTTGCTGCAAGACTTGTGGTAAACGTTTTTTGACTTCAATACATAAATACGCTTTTAGATACACCTGAAGTTGTTCAAATTGTTGTTGTGTTTCTTTTAAAGAATGGCAAAGTTTTTGAATGTGTAGAATCGTAGGGTGCTGATAAAAACCGTCCGCCACTTCAGCAGGACATTTTTTAAAAATCTTCTGACCATCGAGCTTGTCTAGGAATTTAAAAGCAGCATCACGCGCCCCAGCAAAATAAGCATCAAAAACCTGCACATTTTCAGTTTCTAACAAAGCTTTTAAGAGTTGAGGTAAAGACTCACAAAAGAGCTTATTGAAGGCGTTGTTACGAAAAGAAGTACCATTAATATGAGAATAATATGCACCATCTAAATTAAAATATTCAGCCAAAGCACTGAGGTCTATTTGCTGTGCTTGTTGTTGCCACTGTTGTAATTGAGCAAGCTCAATTACAGGCATGTCAGGTAATTTAAATTGTGCAGAGCTAAAATTTAAAGCGCTCTCAACCATCCCGAAAAAATGATCCACACTTTTAAGCGCACCCACACTATAAAGCGCATCAATGACGTGTTGGGGTTGTGATTGAATCCATTCTCGTAATACATCATGGATCAATTGACGTGTATAAGCTTTCGCATCTTCAGTGATTTGAGCACGTTCGATCTTGCCACTTTCAAAGGCAAACTCACGCAATAACTTTTGGCTAAAGCTATCCAGTGTTCCCACGAATAGCTCATCTAACTGGTCGATCACTAGTTTTAAACGTTCACAGGCATAGGCAATACGTGGAGCAAAAGTTTTAAGTAAATGCTGCTTCAATGGATCAGATTCTTGCGCTGCACGTATGTAAATATCACTTTCCAACACCGTTCGCATTGGTTCTAAATATTGTTGTACTTCAATCAATCGAGCACGGATACGGCTCTTTAACTCCGCGGCAGCAGCGCGGGTAAAGGTCGTCGCAATCACTTGATTAGGCAAATATTTTTCTAAGAAAATGCGAACCATCAAACTCGACAAAGTATACGTTTTACCCGTTCCAGCCGATGCTTCAATTAGATGCAAACCTTCAAATTGAATATCACAGATGGGTTGATAAGACACAGGAAATTTTGAACTCATGCCTTACTCCACGCGTAAAAATTCAAAAATGGGTTGATACAGCGCATAACTATAATGATCACAAGCGTATTGCAATAATGCGCTCGCATCTTGTTCTTGTAGAATAAATTGCCAATCTCGATGCAGTTTACAGGCTTCATTTTGTGTCATATCAAAACCTGAAAAATCACCGGTATCATTCCAATCTTTCAAGACTTGCTTTTGGCTGTCTTCGACTAAAACCTGCTGGCTATCCTGTTCAACCCAATCATAGTGTTTGCCTTTTTCCAGCGGCTTAAGCAGTAAAGCTGCTGGCAACACCACTGGTTGTTGTTGCCCAGTTTGCCAAAGTTGTAACCATGCTTGTAAATACTGCTGCGCTTGCTGAGCACTTAAACCTTCGCAAATCACAGTCTGATCGCTAAACACTACGATACGGCGCTTCGAGGCTGCTGAATCATGATTCAATATCGCCAACCACAGTAAATATTCCAACCACACTTTGGCAAAGCGTTTAGCACGAGCACTCGATGCATCTAAACTGACCCAGTCTTGCGTCATTTGTTTCGGAGTCACACAACTCATTTGCAGTTGTTTAGAAACACGCCAAACTCGCTGCGTTGTTTCAGTCGGTGCAACTGCATATTGCTGCAATCGCTCCAACAAACGCTGTTGCTCTAGACAACTTTGTTGCCAAGCACTTTGCTGCACTTTCCCTACAGGCAACTGATCTTGCAAAACTGCTGGCGTCGCTTGATTATCCTGTTGCTGTAAAAAATGGCGAATTGCATATTTACCTAAACCATCTAATAGCAAAGGCTCGTTTTGATCAACCAAGTCAGTGACACTTAGATTCTCTACCCCTAATGTTTTTAGATATAGTCTTGCTGGAAAGGTGATATCTTGAATCCATTGCTGGCTGTCCAAGACCACCATTTCATTCAGCTCAATTGGATAAGTACTATTGACCCAAGCTTGGCGCTCACCTTTGACTTGCTGAATTTGTGATGCCACTTTAAACCAATGATCTTGAAAACGCGTATAACTTTGCTCTGCTAAAAAACCGAGTGGATCAAAAGGTTGCAAGCGATGCAGATGATAAAGTGGGTAGAGCTGTGGTGGAATCTGGAGTTTCTCATAGTCTTCCCCAAAAGAATTAAAGGAAGTCTCTTCCTCTGGGAGAGATTTAGAGAGAGGGGCTTTCACAACCAATGCCAAGTGATCACGGAAACCTTGCAAAATACTTGAAGGTTCTCGGACCTCACCGTCATTAATATCAAAGCCATTATAGAACAACCATAATTGCTCTTGCGCCAATAGCACCGCATCCAGAAAAGCCCCTTGATCATCTTCTAAACGAGAACGATCACCCAGTTGTTGGCGTAGTGCATCCATCAAATCAAATGGAATATGGCTATCGCGATTTGGAAATTTACCTGTATCTAAATTTAACAACACAATTAAGCGATAAGGAATCGGGCGGATCTGTCCAATTTGGCTAAACGTGATTTGTCCTGTGGGTTCCACTTGCGCAGATTGACTCTCTAAAGTGCGTTGGATTTCCTCGAGGATATAAGGCAACGGTAAAGATATTTGGCGAAGCTGTGTTTCAGCATCATCGTAATAGCTTGCCAAAGTCAGCATACGTTCTTGTTTTTGAATAATCTCACGAACGGTTTTTAATGCCACAATGTCAGCTTGCTCAAATTCTTGTATATCTTCTTTAAGTCGTTTTAACCATATTTCTACAGGTAAACGCTGTCCCTGTTCATGCACCACCAACCAATCTCGGCGCGCAGACAGATCCTGATAAATCTGAATCAGAATACCAATCAATTCAAAATCACTGGGCTGCACCAACGCATAACTCAAGGTTTGCTGCACCATCACATGTGCAGGTACAGCAATACCTAATGCCAAACGATCTAGAGCAAACTTAAAGCTATAGCGGTAATCCCTATCCTCAGCACTAAGTGTTTGTTTGAGATGTGCTTCATCTAAACCACGTTTAAAGCCTGCATCATTGAGTAAATCTAAAACCCGCTGGGTTTGTGTGTAATCCAAACCATAGCGTTGTTGGGTCGCAGCAAGATTGAGCCAATCGGCAAAATCATCTTGTGTAAAACGACCTTGCGTCAGCTGCAACCGGCCCACTACTGCACGCCAAGCATTTAAAGCATCCAGTTGCGCCACGCCTGCAATTTTGACGGGTAAAAATACATCGTGTTCATTTGGAACCGCAGAAAATACACTGCGAATCAGAGGTTCTAATTCCGCCAAATTTGGCGTTAAAATCAAGACATCACTCGGACGGCGTGGTACTGCATCTGTTTGTGATAACCAGTGAATTAATTGCTCTTTGAGGACTTCCAGCTGCCTTAAACTGGAGTGACACACATGAATTTGAACCGAATGATCTTCAGCAGCCAATTCATATTGTTCGGCTTTAGGCTCGGCTAAATAAAAAATATCAGACTGAATTCTTCCGAGTAAGGTTTCAGGAAAATGATCAATAAAAGCATCGACCCACCTCCCTTCTTCTCCTGTAGCCAGTTGTGACAACAAGGAGAAATGATCTCGTGCTTGTTTACCCAAATGCGTCAAAAGCGGATGTCGCGATTCACGATTTAACGCATTAAAACCTAAACTAAAACTGTCAAAAAATGCTGAGATTTCAGCGTCAGTGGCTTTTGGATTTTTGCCAATAAAACGTTCTTTCACCCCCAAGTCATAACGCTGCTTCCACAACGGATCGACACTATCTGCCCAATATTCCTGAGAGGGGTTATAGTGCAAAATCAACACGTCTAGATATTGTCCCAAACGGCGTAAAAACTGTAATTGACTCGGCGGTAAATCCAATAAAGTAAACACAATCACTTGTGTCGGTAATTGTGCTAATGCTTGTACACGAGTCTGTTCATTATCTAAAATTTGCCAAAAATCAGCATCAATGCTTTGCATTTCTACAAAGTCATCATGAAAATGGTTTTGCCATAGCCAACGCTGCCATGCTTCTAATTGTTGCGTTTGTTGTAAGCTAAATGCTGAGATCTGCTGATCCGTTTTTGAGATCAAATTTTCGATATCGAGTGCTTTATTTTGCCCCCAAGTCGAAAGCCAATTGGTCGAGCACGTACAAGCATCACCACAGCCTCTTTGGCAATGTCCCCTGTAGATCATATAGTTATTAAATAAATGCGAAACTTGCTCAGCGACCCAATACAACATGCTTTGTTTTTTGAGTTGCTTTTCAGTGCGTTGTTGCAACTGGTCCGCACTATCATAAATTCGTTGCACAATCGAATAGAGAGGATGTTCAGGCTCAAGAGTGATCTGTTCAGCCTGAATAAAGGGTTGCAAAGCTTGATGAATACGCCATTTTAAAATCAGACGTGGAATATTGGCTTTACGTACTTTTTCCTTATTATCAAGGACCTGTTGATAGGCAAACCATTGAAATCCGCGAATACGATGATGAAACTGATAGTTTGCCGTCATTCCCTGCTGTTCAGCAATCTTCTGGGTCAGCCACTGTTCTTGAGCAGGACTTGGCACAATAAAATGCTGCGTATGAAATACTTGCAATGGAGAGTGACTTGGTTGGGTGATTGCTGTCATCACGCCTTTTAATAACACCTCAAGGCTTTGACTTTGAATAACATGAATACCCATGCTTAACTGAACCCCATTGATCAAAAACACCCTATTTATGCACAAATTCGTACACAATCATCACTATACAAGCTTGTAGAACTATGTCACGTTAGGCAACATGAAATATAAATTTATTTTAAATACGATTGAATAATGGATTGCTTACTCGTTATATATACACTTCAAAATCCAATATTCAAGGGACAAACTTAGGTATTACTTTATGAAAATTGAAAAAGCGCCTGACTTTATTGACCCAAATTTAAATTTGGAACAAATTCGCCAAGAATGCTTAGAACGTACCAAAAAAACTGCTTATTACTCAGCAGGAGCAGCGATTGTTCCGATTCCTTTCTTTGATGTGGTGGTCGATCTCAGTATGCTCACTCACATTATTCCAGAGATTAATGCCCGTTTTGGTCTTGCACCCGAACACATCAGTGTATATGACCCTGAAACTAAAAAAATTCATTGGAATGAACTTCGTAAGCGTGGATTTGAGTTTTCAGGCTTATTGGTCGCGCGTACTGCTATGAAAAAATCCTTTAACGGCTTTTTTGCAAAAATCGCAACCAAGCAAGTCACCAAATTTATTCCTTTAGGCGGGCAAATCGTTGCTGCAAGTTTAGGTTATTTTATGATGAAAAAAATTACCGAATTACACATCCAAGACTGTTATAACCTTGCGAAAAGAATCCAACAGAAAAGTCTTGCACCGAACTAACTTTGCATCGACCTAATAAAAATATTCATCAAGGCCGTCCTTTGAAACAATAGATTCAAAGGACGGCAATCACATACACAAAAACTACAGAAACGTTAATATTCACTTAATTTTTTAAGTTTAGATCAAGATTGTATTTTTATTCTCCATCCCACGATGACAAATAAATGATGGAGAGTCGTTGTGCAACACGGACAAACAACGTCAAAAATACGTGCCATTTTTAATGTCACAAGTGGGAACTTTCTCGAACAATATGATTTCTTTCTATTTGGGCTGTACGCAAAAGCCATAGGAGAAACCTTTTTCCACGCTGATAGCAGCTATGCCGCACTGATGAAAACTTTTTTGATCTTTGCGGTGAGTTTTTTAATGCGTCCAATTGGTGCTTTGGTCCTTGGTCCTTACGTTGATCGCATCGGAAGACGCAAAGGCTTAATGGTTACCTTAAGCATTATGGCAGCTGGTTCATTATTGATTGCACTGACGCCTGGTTATGCCAGCATTGGGTTTGCAGCCACCGTTCTTATTTTCATCGGTCGACTCGCTCAAGGATTTTCAGCAGGCGTAGAACTTGGCGGTGTTTCAGTATATTTATCAGAAATCGCAGCGCCTCATAATCGTGGTTTTATTACCAGTTGGCAATCCGCTAGCCAACAAGTCGCTGTCATTTTTGCCGCCACGTTGGGCTATATTGTCAGTCTCATTTTCACCAAGGCACAAGTCGATGCGTGGGCGTGGCGCATTCCGTTCTTCGTCGGTTGTGCAATTATTCCTTTCATTTTTTGGTTACGAAAATCATTGCAAGAGACTGAAGCATTTAGTGCTCGCAAAGAACATCCAACCACACAGCAAATCATGCGCACACTAGCTTCGAACTGGAAAATTGTGTTGCTTGGAATGTGTATGGTTGCCACCACCACCACCATGTTTTATTTCATTACTGTTTACACACCGACCTATGGTAAAGAAGTCCTCAATCTCAGCAGCACTGAAAGTTTAATTGCAACCGTCATGGTTGGCGCAAGCAACTTCTTGCTCCTCCCTATTGGCGGTCATCTTTCTGATAAATTTGGTCGAAAACCATTACTGATTATCACCTCGTTACTGATTTTTCTGAGTGCCTATCCTTTACTGAACTGGTTAGCCCATGACATCAGTTTAGCTCATATGCTGCTCGCATTGCTGTGGTTATCACTACTTTATAGTTTTTATAATGGTGCACTAGTGGTTTCTCTCACTGAAATCATGCCAAGCTCAGTTCGAATCGCAGGTTTCTCGGTTGCTTATAGTTTAGCAACCTCGGTATTTGGTGGGCTAACACCAATGATTGCGACCTATCTGGTACAAAGTTCTGGTAGCAAAAGTATGCCAGCCTTTTGGTTGATGCTTGCTGCAATCATTAGCTTCATTGCCACCTTAATTATTTTCCGCCAACAGCAAATGATTCGTGGCAACGTCTCAACCCATCAACATTCAATTGATCAACACGCTGCTCTTATCTCTGATAAATAAAAGCGTATGCACCTTTTACAGCTGAACGCTTAATCGACGTTCAGCTGTTTTAATATCGCTTTCAAGACCTCAATTCTTGCAGTGTATTTATCATCTGTAGCAATCACATGCCAAGGTGCATTTGCAGTATCCGTTCGTTCAAACATATCTGCGGCGGCTTCTAAATATTGATCCCATTTATCTCGGTTACGCCAATCTTCTTCCGTAATTTTAAAGCGCTTATGCAAGGTCTGTTCGCGTTCTTTAAAACGACGCGCTTGCTCATCCTTACTGATTGCTAACCAGATTTTGACAATCACCGTCTGACAATCCGTTAGATTCTGTTCAAACCGATTGATTTCATCATAGGCACGTTGCCACGCCACTGTGGATGCAAAACCTTCAATTCGCTCCACCAAGACACGCCCATACCAAGTTCGGTCAAAAATGGTGATTTTTCCACTATCATTCAATCTATTCCAAAACCGCCATAAATATGGACGACGTAATTCATAACGCTCTGGTGCTGCAATGGTATGAATTTCATATTCGCGTGGATCAAGTTTTTTGACGATACGTTTGATAGCCCCGCCCTTACCTGCAGCATCCATGCCTTCAAAGGCAATAATGACATTTCGCTTATCACAACGCATCGCCTCAGCGACTTTACGGGTGAGTTCATTTAACTGATCTTTATATTGCTCTTTTTCCAATATGTTCTGATCTGGTACTAATAATTCTTTAGGAATACTGGCCTGTTGCCATGTCTGCTCGACTTGTGTTGGATGCTCTGGTAAAGCCTGTAAGGTTTGTAATATATATTGAGCAAAGCATTGATCACGGCGCTTTTCATCCTCACCATCGATGATGAACCAATCATCCGTAAATCTCTGACTGTAACTTTGCAAAGTATCGTATTGTTTTTTATTACGCCAATCTAATCCATGCAATTTATGCCAATGCTGTTCAGATGGATCAACCTGATCTAGACGCTTTTGTAAGGATTTCCATGAGAGATCAAACCAAACTTTGATCACATGGACATGATTTTGTCGCAAATCATTTTCAAAATCACGCATCTTCTGAACATATTGATCAAAGGCACTGTCTTTGAATGCTTTGGGATCCTGCATCGCGGTTGCAAGTAAATCGCTATACCAATTGCCAAACATCACCACAATTTGTCCTTCTGCGGGGATGAATCGAGTATAAGACTGCCAAAATGCCTGATCGCTTGATAAGCGCTGAGGAGCATCCGCTTTTACTCGCAAATAACGAGGGTCCAGCCATTCTCGTAATTGTTTAACGGCTTCACCTTTTCCGGCCAACTCAATCCCACTGACCAAGACCAAAACACTTTTTGCATTTTTCTGGTCCCGACTCTCTCTTAAAGCATACTGTGCTTCGATCAAATCTAAAGACAGCTCATCTTCATCTCGCAATTCAAATACAGGGGTTTGCGCATTCATTTTTCACCCTAAGTGCATGATTTAATAACATCGAGTATAGTCATAACTGCTTTGGTGTTTAGAAACACAAATGTACAATTTCTGTAGATATTGTCAGTGTATAGCCACAGTGACCAATTGTTAAACATTTAACGTTTATGCTGTCATAGTTCTTGGGTATGATGCAGCCTATGATTTCATGGTTTTATTTTCATAGAGTTCAAATATGTCAAAACTCGCTGCATTTGATGATCTTTTATTAAAATATCAAAATTTAAATTACCACCAAGATCCAGCGATTGCACAACGTCTGCATGAAGTTCAAGCATGGATGAAGACTCGTATCGCGGCTACACACCAAGCGTTTTTTGCCCTACCTGAGAATCAACTGATGGCTCAGTATTTTTTAAATCGTTTATATGGCGGGCCTGATTTTGATGCCATGGCTCAGCAAATCGAACGTCTCTTGAAATATGCGCATAAAGCAGAAAGCCTGCTCCCTGAAAATGCAATCAAAACAGGAACCAAATCGGTCAGTCTTGCAGTCCTCGCAACACAATTGGATGAACAAGTCGCGATTCAGCTCTTACAAGATTACCCTTTGGACACACCGCTCACAGATGAAATCATGCGTCAGACCTTAATCAAATTGGACCAAGGTGAAGCTCGATATGAACAATTACAGTTACTGGATGAGCTAGGCCTAACATTAGACAAATATATGCGCTCAACCATGATGTATGCTGCGTTTAAAATGTGTAAAGGGATCGCCAATAAATATCAATTTGAACGCATGTATGCCTTTATTCAAGAAGGTTTTGCAGCGATGAAACCGATGAAGTCAGCAGCCAGCTTTATCCAAACCTTTACAGAAAAAGAACGTGAAATTATTGATAAAGTCCATGCTGGACATCCAAACCCGTTCCAAGCTTAAAGTGATGCATTGCTCCCTCTCAATGTAGAGGGAGATTTATCACTCGCCAATTCAATTTAAAAAAACTTTTGGGAAAATGAGTTTCTGTATATTATTCATAACAATTACGCAGCAAAGCCTGTAAAAAAATACAAAATCTGTCATTATGCATGCTGATTCGTGCCGCTAGAACGAAAGTTTAGGAGAAAACAATGTCTAACGAAAACCAACAGCCTACCCCAGAAGTTGAGCAAAAACCAAGTTCAGACAAAGTCAGTCCATTCCTAAGCTCGCCACTGCCTCAAGGCACACCACAAGGTCAGCAACAATCATTACAACAAGGTCTTGCTTCGACACCTACAGGTTCAGTACCGAAATACAACTTGCCGCGTGGTGCCAATACAGGCAATGTCGGTGAAACCACACACTTTGGTTACCAAACCGTAAGCAGTGATGAAAAAGCACAAAAAGTTGCAGAAGTCTTCCATTCCGTGGCGAGCAAATACGACATCATGAATGACCTGATGTCATTTGGTATTCACCGTTTATGGAAACGCTTTGCGATCAATATGTCAGGCGTTCGTCGTGGTCAGCACGTGCTAGATATCGCTGGCGGTACGGGTGACTTAGCCAAAGTGTTTAGCCGTGAAGTTGGCCCTCAGGGACATGTTGTTCTTTCAGATATCAATGAATCAATGCTGAACGTTGGTCGTGACCGTCTAATTGATGCAGGTTGTACCAATGTTGATTTCGTACTGGCCAATGCAGAAACTTTAGAACCATTTGCGGATAATAGTTTTGATTTAGTGACAATCAGTTTTGGTTTACGTAACGTGACGGACAAAGATGCGGCTTTACAAGCGATGTACCGCGTACTTAAGCCAGGTGGTCGTTTATTGGTACTTGAGTTCTCAAAACCTGTTTTTGAACCATTTTCAAAACTCTACGATTTTTACTCATTCACCGCACTTCCGATCATGGGTAAATTGGTGGCAAATGATTCTGAAAGCTATAAATATCTTGCAGAATCAATTCGTATGCATCCAGACCAACGTACCCTCAAAGGCATGATGGAAAATGCAGGCTTCCAAAGCTGTGACTACCACAACTTAACAGGTGGTATTGTTGCAGTTCACCGCGGATTCAAATTGTAAGGCTTAAGATATGTGGTCGATTTTAGCACTTGGTGCAGTCGAACGTATCATTCATCAAATGATTGATTTGGATGCGATTACACGTATTCAACTCAATCAGCTACAAGGTCAACTATTGAGAGTTGTGATCGACAGTCCGCAACTTTCTGTTGATGTGTTTTTTGATGAAAATAAAGTTCGTCTCGAACCCACTGTCACAGGACAGAGTCAAACCGCTTCTATTTTTGAACAACGTCCTTTAGATCCTCAACATAAAATAGTCGATGCGACCGCAACTTTACATGTTGAAAACGTGGTGGCTTTAGTCAAATTGCTACTCAGCGACATGGATCAAATTGGCAATATTCCACTGGAAGGTGATTATCACTTATTGCAAGATATTCAACGGATCATGCAACAAGCCGAACCAGATCTGGCAGCACATTTATCCCCTTGGATTGGACCACAACTCGCACATGAGTTAGGGAAAATTCAGCTTGCGCCTCAACACATAAAACGCTCGTTGCAAAGTCATTTATTCTTTGTCGAAGATGCGCTCAAAGAAGATAGCGGTTTATTTGCTCCGCGTTGGCAAATGGATGATCTGAATCGAGAGACTCGTCAGCTCAATCAAGAATTAGATCGTTTAGAAGCAAAATTTCAGCAGTTACAATCTCAGTTTAATCCCACACAAGACTAGGTAAAATTTCATATGATTCCGCATATTACACGGTTACTTGAACTCTGGCGTATTGCAGCACATTACCGCCTTGATACCTTGTTCCCTGCGGAAGAATTACCAGTAAAAGCACGCCATGCATTAAATGTCATCAAAATGCACCCTGCTGCATGGTCTAGTCGAGAGAAAAAGAATCCACTTAAGCTCAAAGAAGCATTAGAAGATATGGGGCCGTTAGCGATTAAGCTCGGTCAATTACTTTCAACTCGCCGCGATTTAATTCCACCTGAAGTATTATCACAACTGGTGTTATTACAAGACCGCGTAAAACCCTATGACACACAACTGGCTAAGCAGCGTATTCAAGAGTCGCTAAAGGCGGATGTTGACACCTTATTCTTGCGTTTTGATGAGCAACCGCTCGCTGCTGCATCCATCGCCCAAGTGCATACCGCGGCGTTGCATGATGGTCGTGAAGTCGTGGTTAAAGTCACTCGCCCTGATATTCGCAGTCAAATCCTACAAGATTTTGAAATTTTAACATGGCTTGGTGATTGGCTAGAAAATCGTTTAGAAGCCGCTCGTGCCTTACATTTATCTGAAATTATTCAAGATTATCGCCAAATTATCTTAAATGAACTGGATCTAAGCTTAGAAGCAGACAATACCCGTCGTATGCGACACTACTTTACTGGCTCAAGCATGATGTATGTGCCTGAAGTCTATATGGACAGTAAAGATGTGATGGTGGCTGAACGTATCACCGGTGTTCCTATTTCAGATATCGCGACCTTTGATCGTCTTGGCATGGATCGCGCTGATTTGGCAGAAAAAGGCTTGACCATTTTCTTTACTCAAGTATTCCGTGACAACTTTTTCCACGCTGACATGCATCCGGGTAATGTCTTTGTTGAAACCATTAACCCAAGTAATCCGCGTTTTATTGCACTAGATTGTGCCATCATGGGCGAATTATCCAAGTCCGATCAAATGACGGTTGCGCGGATGCTACTTGCTGTCATGAACAGTAACTTCATGCAGTTGATTCAGATCGTGCATCAAGCAGGCTGGATTCCACCGGGCACTGATCAAGATGCATTATCAAGAGAAATGCGTCGTACTGTCGGTCCAATGGTGTCAAAACCAATGGATCAATTGGATTTCGCAGGCATTTTGATTCAGGTGATGGATATTGCACGTCGATTCCATTTGGAAATTCCACCACAACTGATGTTGTTGTTAAAGACGTTGGTTCATGTTGAAGGCTTGGGTACAGACCTTTACCCTCAACTCGATATCTGGAAATTGGCAAAACCTATTTTGACAGAGTGGGTCAAAGCCAACATGAATCCAGTAAAAAATGTCAAAGAGATTGGACAACAAATTCCTGATCTATTATTGGGCGCTCAGGATCTACCGAGTCTGCTGATTGATAGTCTCAATGGTTTAAAAAATCAATCTGCATGGCATGACAAACAGCTCAAAGAAATTCAACAAATGCGTTTACAAATGCAACAGCAACAACGTCGCAGCTGGATGTTTGGTAGCACCATGTTGATTATGCTGACGATTGCAATTATAAGCCCTTGGTTTATCTCAATTGTATTGATCGTTTTAAGCAGTCTACTAGCGCTTTGGCGTATGACTAAATAGTAGTTTTGGTATTTCACACTTAAATTATAAAACAATAATGTATAGACCTTTGATGATTTGGCATACAAGTTGCTACTTCATAATTATAAAAAATCAAAGGTGATTTTTTTAATTCACGGCCAATGATGCCCGTAGAACTGCTTGTCCATACATATGGATTGAGTTGTGAGGGCGTCATCATGATTTTGTATTGTCTTTTTTTGCACGCCCCTATCACACCGCTCACAAGCAAAAATAAAATATCAATCAGCATAGATCACCAAGCTGATGACCAAGAGATATCAAAATAGGGGTCTAACGATTATGTCACATTTCGTCAAATCAACATGTCTAACGATGTGTATGACTGCTGTCGTCTTATCGCTCAGCGGATGTGGGAAAAAACCAGAAACAGCAAAGGATGCCGTTTCAAACACAGCAACTGGCGCTGAAAAAACCAATCTTAAACTTGGATTTATTAAGCTGACAGATATGGTGCCTTTAGCAATTGCCCATGAAAAAGGCTATTTCCAAGATGAAGGATTAAATGTACAGCTTGAAGCACAATCTAACTGGAAAGTCTTGTATGACCGTGTTGCAGGCGGTGAGTTAGATGGCGCGCATATGCTCGCGGCGATGCCTCTTGGTGCAATGACAGGCATCACCGGTAATAAAGAAATCATTGCCCCATTTACCCTTTCTTATAATGGCGCAGCAATCACTGTTTCCAACACTGTTTGGCAACAAATGAAACCACAATTGAGTATGGAGAATGGCAAACCGAAGCACCCGATTAGTGCTGCATCCCTAAAAGGTGCGGCCGACCAATCCAAAGCATCTGGGAAGCCATTTAATTTAGGGATGACCTTTCCTGTAGGCACACATAACTACATGATGCGCTATTGGTTAGCTGCTGGAGGTGTCAATCCTGGTGTTTATGATGCTAACGACACCTCGGGCAATAAAGGTGCAGATGTCATGCTTTCAGTGGTTCCCCCTCCACAAATGGTTGCTACGATGGAGGCGGGTACAACCATGGGCTATTGCGTGGGTGAACCGTGGAACCAGCAAGCCGTGTTTAGAAAAATTGGAGTCCCTGTCGCCACCTCAGATCAAATGTGGAAAGATGGTGCAGACAAAGTATTTGGTATGACCAAAGACTTTGCAGAGAAAAATCCAACCACCACAGTTAAAGTTGTCAAAGCATTAATCCGTGCATCGTACTGGTTAGATCAAGACAACAATGCCAATCGTTCCGAAGCCGTCAAAATTATTTCAAGACCCAACTATGTGGGTGCGGATGAGGCGGTGATTGCCAACAGTATGACAGGAACATTTGAATTTGAAGCAGGTGATAAACGCCCTGTACCCAATTTTAATACCTTTTATAAAGGTCAATACGGCATTCCGTATTATTCAGATGCTGTCTGGTGGTTGACCCAAATGCGTCGTTGGGGACATATCCCAGAAACCAAGCCTGACCAATGGTATTTAGATATGGCGAAGAAAGCCTATCAACCAGAAATCTATGCACAAGCAGCAAAAGAACTCATTGCTGAAGGAAAAATGAAGGCTGAAGATTTCCCTGACTTTAGCACTGCGAGCTATATCAAAGCACCTGAAACCAGTGCACTGGATGGTGTGCGCTTTGATGCCAACCAGCCAAATGCATTCTTGGCATCCTTTAAAATTGGCCTGAAATAATTCTCTACCAACACGAGATAAGTGTCGCCATGACAAAGGCGCACTTATCTCGCCAAATCTAAATTGATGTTATAGGGGGAATTTTCATGAAAAAATTATCAGTAAAGACACGTCACACTATTCTCAGTATCGTCCTTCCGATTATTGCAATTCTTGCATTTCTCGCGGTGTGGCAAGGTGCATCTCAACAAATCCAAACCAATATCGGCAATCTACCCGGTCCCGTTGAAGTGTTGAATGCCTTTAAAGGGCTAATGTCCGAGTTTTCTAATCAGCGCGAAGCTGCTAAAACTTTTTATGCCAATTTACCAGAAGGATCAACCGCAATCTTTAGCGCGCCACCGACCTTTATTGATCAAATTCTGACGAGCTTAAAGACAGTTCTCACTGCATGTCTCATTTCTTCAATGATTGCGATCCCAGTCGGTTTACTTTGTGGGCTCAGTCCTAATTTTTATCGCGCTTTAAATCCACTGATTCAAATTTTTAAACCCATTAGCCCACTTGCTTGGCTACCCATCGTGAGCCTATTGGTGGCCTCTTTATATGTCCACCCAATCGAAGGGTTATCAAAATCATTTGTCATTTCTGCCATCACTGTTGCCATGTGCACCATTTGGCCTACCCTCATTAACACTATGGTCGGTGTGGGGCAAATTAGCCAAGATTTTATGAATGTCAGTAAAGTGCTGAATTTATCGTGGTATACCCATCTCACCAAAATTGTATTGCCAGCCATTATTCCGATGGTGTTTACAGGCTTACGCTTATCCGTCGGTGTCGGTTGGATGGTACTGATTGCAGCGGAAATGCTCGCTCAAAATCCGGGCTTGGGTAAATTTGTATGGGATGAGTTCCAAAATGGCAGCAGTCTCTCTACCTCACGAATTTTTGTCGCAGTCATTACCATTGGTCTTATTGGCTTCGCCCTCGATCGCATTATGCTCATGCTACAACGCCGTTTTAGCTGGGACAAATCACTTGCCACGCGCTAAGGAGTTCATTCATGAGTACAGCATATCTTTCTTTACAACATCTCGATATGGTGTTCGAAAAAGACAGTGGCGGAACCTTCACCGCTTTACAGGATATTCATCTAGACATTCATCAAGGCGAGTTTGTTTCATTAATTGGACATTCAGGTTGCGGTAAATCAACCGTTTTAAATATCGTTGCGGGATTATACCAAGCCACTCAAGGAGTGGTTCTACTCGATGGTAAAGAAGTCAACTCTCCAAGTAGTGATCGCGCTGTGGTCTTTCAAAATCACTCGTTACTGCCTTGGCTAAGCTGCTATGAAAATATTGAGCTTGCAGTGAATTCGGTATTCAAAACCACGATGACCAAAGCCGAACGCCATGACTGGATCATTCACAATCTTAATCAAGTCAATATGTTGCATGCTAAAGACAAATTACCCAATGAAATTTCAGGCGGCATGAAGCAACGTATCGGGATTGGGCGTGCCCTCGCCATGAAACCCAAGGTTTTATTGCTCGATGAACCGTTCGGTGCATTGGATTCCCTCACGCGCAGCAACCTACAAGATGCACTCATGCAAATTCAGGCTGAGCTGAATAACACCATGATCATGATCACACATGATGTGGATGAAGCAGTGCTACTATCTGATCGAATTGTGATGATGACCAATGGTCCTGCGGCAACCATCGGTGATATTTTAACAGTTGATCTGCCCCGACCACGTGATCGTCTCGCATTAGCTGAAGATGCGCAATTCAATCATTATCGAGGTGAAGTACTTGCTTTCTTGCATCATAAGCATAAACATGCTGAAGCTTAGTATCTACTGATTTAGATATGCCTGCATAATGCGTCTTTATGAGATGTGCCATGCAGGCTTTTTTGTAATGCGCGCTGTATCTATCTATTGCGAGACTTTGACTTCTCTATTAAAACCAGTACTATTCAAAAACGGCATCCTAACCAACCATAAGACAAAATTATTATTGAAATACAGAGATAACAACGCAACACGTTGATTTAAAAACACATGCATACAGCTCATTTTGCCATTATTGGTGCTGGTACTGCGGGACTAGCGACAGCCATTTTACTGGCTCGTGAAGGTCATCGAGTCACTATTTTTGAACAGGTGGATCAACTCTCTCCTGTCGGCGCAGGTTTACTGTTACAACCCGCGGGTTTAGCTGTGTTTGAACATCTTGGCATCCTTGATCAAGCTTTAAAGCTCGGTGCAAAAGTCACAGGTTTAGAAGGACAACTTGCCGATAAGCGTCTATTGGTAAATAGCCATTATCATCAAGCCGAAGCTCACCGTTTTGGTCTCGGCATTCATCGTGCCACTTTATGTCATGTCTTAACTGAAAAGTTGGCTGAATATTCCAGTCAAGTGACTTGGCGAATGAGCCATTGTATTGAAAAAATCCAAGAGCAACAAAACGAGGTTCGAGTATTGGGTTTATTCAAACAACACCGTTTTGACGACTGTTTTGACGTTGTATTGATTGCCAATGGTGCACGTAGCCAACTTCGCCCCAAAGCATGGGTTAAAATCGATAAGCCTTATCCTTGGGGTGCCGCATGGACAATCGTACCTGAATGTTTAAGCTTAAATCCTGAAATCCTACATCAGTTTTATGATCGCGCTAAAATTATGATGGGGATTCTTCCTACCGGTGCGATCCCATCAGCACCACAACAACGGCTTTCCAGTGTGTTTTGGAGCTTACCAACATCGCAACTACAATCGTTCCTAAAAGATGAATCTGCAAAACAACATTGGTTAAAACAAGTGGAGGAACGCTGGCCTGAAGTCGCAGAATGGCTCAAGCAGCTTTTATTAGGCCAGCAAAATCAACCGCAATGGCTATCAGCTCAATATCGTGATGTAGTGATGTCACAATTTGGACAAGGTCGAATTGGTGTGATTGGGGATGCAGCCCATGCCATGAGTCCACAACTCGGACAGGGTACCAATATGGCGCTGTTAGATGCGTGGGCTTTTTCGCAATCGCTACAAACTGCCAAGAAAAATCAGCAAATTGACTGGTCGATATTGTGGCAACACTATCATCTACAACGCAGCTCATCGACCCAGTTCTATCAATTTCTCAGCCGTTTGCTGACACCACTTTATCAGTCAGATCACTGGTGGGCGGGTGGTTTACGTGACTTGATTTTCCCGTGGATGTATCAAATCCCCTATTTCCGTAAAGAAATGGCAATCACCATTTCAGGCTTAAAAAAAGGACCTCTTCAACAAATGAGTTATCAGCAAATTGCTGAGTATCAACGCCATGAAAATCGTTTAATTACAAACAATCAATCCTTACCTGAATGTGAATAAAGAAATAAAGAGAGTTGAATTAAATATGAAAATTAGCCATTTAGACCACTTGGTTTTGACCGTCGCTAATATTGAAATCACCTGTCAGTTTTATCGATCAGCCCTGAATTTTGAAGTCATTACTTTTGCCGAAAACCGTAAAGCACTAAAATTTGGCAATCAAAAAATCAATCTGCATCAAGTGGGCAAAGCGTTTGAACCTAAGGCATTTCAACCAACTGCGGGTTCAGCCGATTTATGTTTTATTACGGAAACAGCACTCAATGAAGTGATTTCACACCTTCAGGCACAGCACATTGAAATCATTGAAGGTCCAATCGATAGAACAGGTGCGATGGGGAAAATTCTTTCGATTTATATTCGTGATCCAGATCAGAATTTGATTGAAATCTCGAACTATCTTTAACGTTCTATCTTCGACTTTTTACCCTATAAGCATAGCCAACCCTAGCCACAAACGCTACACTAACGGCTTTCCACCAAATGGATTTTCACTCATGTCAAACTGGTTAGATGAAGTTAAATTTGATTCCAATGGTCTTGTTCCTGCCATTGCGCAACATCATCAAACTGGTCGAGTGTTAATGGTTGCGTGGATGAATCGTGAGGCTTTACAACTAACTGCTGAAAAAAATCAGGCAGTGTATTACTCACGCTCACGTCAAAAGCTCTGGCACAAAGGCGAAGAATCAGGGCACTTCCAAACTGTGCATGAAATTCGTTTGGATTGCGATGCGGATGTAATTATTCTGCAAATTGAACAACATGGTGGAATCGCCTGCCACACAGGTCGTGAGTCTTGTTTCTATCGTAAGCTCACGTCACAAGGCTGGGAAGTTGTTGATGCTCAACTGAAAGATCCAACTGCTATTTACGGTGCATCTGCTAAAACAGAAACCCATACGCACAATCAAAATGAACAAGTCGATGTACTTGCTTATTTGGGTCGTTTGATGCAACAGCGTAAAACAGCCGAAGCAGATAATTCTTATATCGCCAGCCTGTATAAAAAAGGCATCAATAAAATATTAGAAAAAGTCGGTGAAGAAAGCGTCGAAAGCATTATTGCTGCCAAAGACTATGCTATCCAAGCCTCATTGGAAAACAAGCATGACCTGATTTATGAGGTTGCAGACTTATGGTTCCATAGTATTGTTATGCTTGGTTATTTCGAC
The DNA here is from genome assembly GCF_000156555.1 of Acinetobacter sp. ATCC 27244. NCBI lineage: Bacteria > Pseudomonadati > Pseudomonadota > Gammaproteobacteria > Moraxellales > Moraxellaceae > Acinetobacter > Acinetobacter sp. ATCC 27244. The sequence goes on along the minus strand of NZ_GG665962.1, from coordinate 153,537 downwards.
CTTGAACCACAAGAAGTATTGGATGAACTCGCTCGCCGTCAGGGGCTATCTGGCCTTGTTGAAAAAGCCAACCGTAGCAAAGAAGCGTAACGAGAGCCTGTGTCAACTATCGAAAAACCCAAAGCCACCTATGAGCAAGCGATTGCCATAGACAATGCTCGCCTAGGACAATCCTTTAAAGTGATTGCGTATGCTGGCACAGGTAAAACCACCACCTTACAAATGATCAGTGATGCCATGCCTGAACGGCGTGGTATGTACTTGGCGTTTAATAAAGCCATCGCATCTGAAGCGCAAAGCAAATTTCATGGCAATGTGAATTGCAGAACTTTTCACTCACTTGCTTTTCGTAGCGTACCGCGTGGTGTGACCGACAAATTACGCTTACCACGCCTAAGTCCAAGTTTTATTGCCAAAGAATATCGCCTACAGCCGATTACTCTTCGTCGTCTCATGGGCGGGCGTTATGAAAAATATGTGTTGATGCCAAGTCGTCTTGCAAGTCTCGTCGCGAATGCTGTCAGTTATTTTTGCTCGACCAGTTCACAATACCCGGCACCTCGCCATATCCAAGCACCCAGTTGGTTACACCAAGATGATATCGAAGCATTACAACAGCACCTTTACCCTGCGGTAGAACGTCGTTGGTTAGAATCAATTGATCAGAATCATCAAGCTGGTATTGGACATGATATTTATCTAAAGCTTTGGGCTCTATCAGAACCCAATATCCCTGCGGACTATGTCTTGTTTGATGAAGCTCAAGATGCTGACCCACTGATGCTTGGAATCTTGTTACGCCAGAAAAGTACACAAGTCATTTATGTTGGTGATGCACATCAACAAATCTATGCATGGCGTGGCGCCGTCAATGCAATGCAACAGATGCCATTACATGAAAGTCGTTTGACCACATCATTTCGTTTTGGTGAGGCAATTGCTGATGTAGCAAATTGCCTACTGGGTGCGCTAAACGAAACGGTTCCGCTGCTCGGCAATCCAAACATGAAATCAAGCGTGGTCAATAAACCACATACCAAAATGCGTGATGCGATTTTATGCCGTACCAATGCTAGAGCCATGGAATTATTACTGTCAGGTTTGGTACATGGAGATAAAGTCAGTCTACAAGCCGATCATCAGAAGCTGAGTCGTTTTGTTGATGCTGCCAGTTTGCTTAAACAAGGTAAACGCATCACCGATGTCCCTGAGCTGGCTTGGTTTAACTCTTGGCATGATGTACATGAATACTGCGAAACCAATGATGGCAGTGATATCAAACCGTTGGTTAAACTTGTCGATGATCATGGAACTGAACCGCTCAAAAGAGCTTTGGCAAAAATCACTCCAATTGAACAAGCGGACTATGTCATTTCAACCGCGCATAAAGCGAAAGGATTGGAGTGGAATCGCGTTCATATCGAAGATGATTACCAATTTAAAATAAATGGACTAGAACATAAAATTACAGATGAAGAATTAAGATTACTTTACGTGGCCTGTACTCGTGCTAAAGTAAGTTTAAATATCCATCATCTTTATGACTTAATACAACAATTAAAGCTAAAACAACGCGCTCCCTCAACTCTTCGTCAGTCCGCAGGTTAAAAGCGCACTTGACTCGGGTCTGTTTCGATTACCTACGCTTCATGCCTTGTTTATGTCGTTTTAGCTGATCAGGCAACGCTGGTTGAAGAAAACCATAGATCCCAAGGTGAGCATATGCAAATCGAATCGGTTCAATTTAAACATGTCGGTATGTTTCGTGATTTAAAACTTGAATTTTTTCCTGCACAACATCCGATCACTTTAATCTTGGGTGATCAAGCCACAGGCAAAACAACAGTTTTAAAAAATATCTATCACGCCCTATCTTGGTTCTCAGCACGCTATAAAGATATTCGGACGGCAGGTGTGGTGATTGCAGACCAAGACATCATGCTGACTCGATTACAAGCTAAAGTCCAAATCCAAGTCCAACTCAGCAGTGAGCTAAACAGCAACTTAACCGAGAGTAGCTCAGCACAAGCCATTAACACTCAGAGCTGTATCTGGAAGCTTTTTAAAACTTATAATAATCAAGGTGTTGGCATTAGCCAAGTAGAAACCCAACAACTCGATCAAATGGTAAGCTTATATCAAAAAACCAATCAACAAGACCCACTTTTTGGTTTACCTTTGATTGCCTATTATCCTGCTGAACGTTTTGTGCAAGAAATAAATTTACAAAGTAAAAATGTACCAGGCATCTTACAAAAAATGTCAGCCTATGACTTGACCGCCATCCCCTACACCACCTTTTCACGTTTCTTCGAATGGTTTAGGGAAATTAGTGATGTTGAAAATGCTCACTCGGCTCATATCGTCAGACGTTTGATGGGCAATGATTTTAACCAACAAAATCAATCTGAGATGTTGGAACAATTACAGCAGGAACTGGTGAATCACCCCAAACAACTGTCTGCACCCAACTTATACGCCCTTAAAAAAAGCTTAACCACTGTATTTCCAGAACTCAAAGATATCTACGTTCAATATGTGCCAAAGTTACAACTGATGGTTCGTTATCACGATCAGGTACTACCATTCCAGCAGCTATCAGCATCACAAAAGACATTGATCGCTCTCGTCGGGGATATTAGTCGCCGTCTCTGCTTACTCAACCAAAATTGTTTTGAACCCTGCTTAGAGGGTGAAGGCATTTTGTTGATTGATCAAATTGATACACAACTCGATCAAAATCTATGTGCTGAAATATTGGAGCGCTTACATCAAGCATTCCCGCGTCTGCAAATCATTGCCACAGGCAATCGTGATGAGTTACTTGAACACGCCTTGCATTATCAATGCTTACAACTCGATATGAAGGAAATTTTCCCGATCGACTTAGAACAGTCCCAACAGCAATTTTCTGAACTTTATAACGAATTATACCAACCCATAGAGCCAACTGAACCGCCCAATCCGAACTTACTAGAGGCAGCGACACCGTCCAATAAAGTGGATACATTATTTAATCAAATTCAAGAACTTGACCCACAAGAAAAAAGTGAGTTACTCAATTTATTAAGAATCGACGACACACCGCAACGAAGCTCTTCTTAATTACCAAAAAATCCAACCGCTCGGCATATTTTTTTACCTATTGATCTGTGTTTTTCGTGTAATAAGCCAATCTTTTTTGTTCATTTTATAGTAAGATAAATCGCTTTTTATTATTAAGTTGCGCAATACAACTTACTGCTCTATTAACTTGATTGGGCTTCAAGATTTAAAGCTTTGGCATTCTCTTTGAACGCCTGTAAGTCTTGAATAAATTTCACCCTTAGGTTTCTGACCTATATCATCGACATGGATACCAGTGTGCTACCGATTATTATCTTATTACCGCTCATACTCGGCACCACCCTAATCCCATACTTGCACCGTATTTCACGTGGCATGGCTGCGATTGGGGCGATTGGCATCAGTCTGAGTTGTTTTATTTTACTGTTAACTCAGGCATCAACAGTTCTTCAAGGCAATGCCTTACTACAAAGCTGGGATTGGCTACCACAGTTAGGTATTAATTTAAGTTTCCGCCTAGATGCCTTAGGTTTATTGTTTGGTCTGCTGATTAGCGGTATCGGCACCCTTATTTTTATATATGCCTATTATTATCTCAGTCCTAAAAACTCCCTGAGTAAACTTTATCAATTATTGATGTTGTTTATGGCAGCGATGTTGGGGATTTCTTTTTCTAACAATCTCATTTTATTGTTGGTTTTTTGGGAACTTACCAGTATTTCGTCCTTCTTGCTGGTGGGTTACTGGAGTCAATACGATGCAGCTCAACGTGGCGCACGTATGGCACTCACTATTACAGGTATGGGTGGTCTAGCAATGCTAGGTGGTTTTGTTCTATTGGGACAAATCACAGGAACCTACCAAATCGATCAATTGGTATTGATGAAAGATGTGATTCAACAGCATGAACTCTTCGTACCAACTTTATTACTGATTTTACTTGGTGCATTTACCAAAAGCGCACAGTTCCCATTTCACTTTTGGTTACCCAATGCGATGGCTGCACCAACACCTGTTTCGGCCTATCTTCACTCAGCGACGATGGTTAAAGCAGGTATTTTCTTACTCGCTCGTTTAGCACCTATTTTTATTGGTGCAGCGTTATACCACAATATCGTAACTTTTGTCGGTCTGTTTACCCTCTGTATGGCTGCTGGTTTTGCCATTTTCAAAGAAGATTTAAAAGGTCTCTTGGCATACTCCACCATCAGTCACTTAGGTCTGATCGTGTGTCTACTCGGTATCGGTTCGCCCCTTGCAGTTGCGGCTGCCATTTTCCATATCATCAACCATGCAACCTTTAAGGCAGCATTGTTCATGATTGCAGGTATCATTGACCACGAAACAGGAACACGTGACCTGCGTAAACTCAGTGGGATTTGGCAACTACTCCCATTTACCGCAACACTGACCATGATCACAGCAGCATCAATGGCAGGCGTTCCACTGACCAATGGTTTCCTTTCCAAAGAAATGTTCTTTACTGAGTTATTGGCAAACTTGTCAGGCCCAGTCATGTTGGTTTCAGCTGTGATTGCAACTCTTGCCGGTATTTTTGCGGTGAGTTATTCAATCCGCTTAGTCCATGGTGTGTTTTTCGATGGCGAGATTGGTAAACAAGTTCCGCATAAAGATGCTCACGAGCCTCATATTGGTATGCGTTTACCTGCCATTATTCTTGCTGTGCTTTGTATTTTGGTGGGTATCTTCCCTGCACTGCTGGCAGAAACCTTTGTCAATAGCGTTACACGCGCAAGCTTAGCTCAACCTGAGTTTGCTGGCACACATCTGGCGATTTGGCATGGTGTGAATGCGCCGTTAATTATGAGTTTAATCGCTCTCGTCGGTGGTACGATCTTTTATTTTGCACTCGCGAAAGATGGTCGTATTCGCAAAATTGATTTGGATCCTCATTTGGGTAAATGGCAAGGAAAAGTATTATTTGAACTGTTCCTAAAACATTTATTACTCACAAGCCGTAAAATCAAACAAAAAACTGAGACTGGTTCATTACAGCTCTATCTACTTTTAATCGTACTGTTCAGCATTGTGATGGTCGCAATACCTTTGTTCAATCAAGGTTTAACCACAGGTACGCGTGAGCTTAATCACGCACCTTGGGCAGCGATCGTGCTTTGGTTGATACTGTTCTCTGGCTGTTGGATGATGTTGTGGTTCCATCACGAACGGATCAAAGCCATTCTCATCAGTGGTGCAGTCGGTTTAGTCGTGACAATGGCGTTTATCGGTTTATCTGCGCCAGATCTAGCTTTAACCCAAATCACGGTAGATGTCGTTACTACGATTCTATTGTTAATGAGCTTGTCTTTATTGCCGCAGTTAACACCGTATGAATCTACCCGACCACGTCGTTGGAGAGATGCGAGTCTTGCAATTGCAGGTGGTTTAGGCATTGGTTGGATTACGTGGCTATTGCTTACCCGCGAACATAATTCAATCTCATGGTTCTTCTTACAGCAATCCATCCCACTAGGAGGCGGTTCTAACGTCGTCAACGTGATTCTCGTCGATTTCCGTGGTTTCGATACCTTCGGTGAGATTGCTGTTCTTGGTATTGCTGCGATTGGTACTTTATGTCTCATGGATGGTATGCGTGCGCATGGTACGACCGTGACTCAAGGTCTTACCTATCGTTTCAACCCATCTCCGCTCATGTTACGTATTGCAGCGTCGTGGATCTTACCGCTTGCCTTGGTGATCAGTGTCTACATCTTTCTGCGTGGGCATAACTACCCAGGAGGCGGATTCATTGCAGGTCTAGTCACCTCAATGGCAATCATTATTCAGTATATTGCGTTGGGGCAGGATCAAACAGAACGCATGCTTAAAGCCAAATCTGGGCGTTTGTACGAAATTTGGATTGGCTCAGGCTTAATGATTGCTGGCTTGACAGGTGTTGGTGCATGGTTCTGGGCACGCCCATTCCTCACTAGCGCACATATCTACGTAGAGCCACCATTGATTGGAAAAATGCATTTAGCTTCTGCATTGCCATTTGACTTAGGGGTTTATATCACCGTAGTCGGTGCCACCATGCTGTTGATTTCGGTCCTAGGTGACTCGCGTCACTCTGGTATGTCTGGACCAATCCCAAGTGGAGACAAATAATATGCTTAGTATTGAATTTTTACTCGCTTCTGGAATTGGTTTACTGATTGCGACCGGAATTTATCTGATTCTGCGTGCTAGAACATTCCCTGTGGTTCTCGGGCTGGTCATGATTGGCTATGCCGTTAACTTATTTTTATTTGCAATGGGACGAACCCAAGTCAATGCACCTGCCGTGCTGACTGAAACGGCAAGAGTTTCTGACCCTTTACCACAAGCACTCGTACTCACTGCCATTGTGATCGGCTTTGCGACAACAGCATTTATCGTGCAACTTGCTTTACGCAGTCGCTATGAGTCGGGGTCAGACCATGTTGACTCCAAAGAAGAAGCAACCTTGACTTATGAACCACGTGAGGATGAGCCATAATGTTTGATTTCTACCACTTCTGGCAGACTCATACTCCAATTCTTAGTATCTTAATTCCTGCTTTTACGAGCTTTTTGTTATTAATATTGGGCAATCCTGGTTCAGGGTCTTTAAAACAAGATTGGCGACAACCTTGGCGACGTGGCATCAGTCTGGTTTCTGTTATTTTAGGATTGATCACAGCACTAAGTTATTTAGTGATTGCCAATACTGGACAAATCACCGTTTACCAGATGGGTGAATGGTCGGCACCATTTGGTATCGTATTGGTCCTTGATCGCTTATCCGCATTTATGTTGGCGTTGACCTATGCACTTGCTGTACCTGTGCTGTGGTATGCCAGCGCAAACTGGGATACACGTGGTCGTTATTTCCATGCCATGTTCCATTTCTTGCTTATGGGGATTTCAGGCGCCTTCTTAACAGGTGACTTGTTTAACCTATTTGTCTTCTTCGAAATTTTATTGATGGCGTCGTATGTACTCCTGTTGCATGGTCAAGGTCGTCAACGTTTTCAGCTCGGTGTTCATTACGTCACAATCAACTTACTCGCCTCTGCCCTTTTCCTTGTTGGTTTAGGAATGATTTATGGCAGCGTAGGAAGTTTGAATATGGCGGATGTTGGTCGCCTGATGTCAACTTTAGATAACGATCAACATAAACTGGCAATTGCTGGTGGCTTAATCTTGTTTGTGGTGTTTGGAATTAAAGCCGCAATGCTTCCTGTTGGATTTTGGCTACCAAAAACTTATGCTGTTGCCAGCACGCCTGTTGCAGCTATCTTTACCATCATGACCAAAGTCGGAATTTATGCCATTTTACGTGTAAATGGCACGGTCTTTGATGATGCCATGGCACAAAGCATTTTTAAGAACTGTTTAATGGTAATTGGTCTAATTACTTCGATTTATGGGGTAATTGGTGCACTCGGCGCGGATCGTTTACGCCGCTTTGTTGGCTTTATGGTCCTGTCGTCAATTGGTACACTCTTGATTGCAATTGCGATGTTTAATACGCAAGCATGGTCAGCCGCATTGTACTATGTTGTTCACAGTACGTTAATTGCTGCTGCATTCTACCTGTTTTGTGGCTGGATCACTTCTCAACGAGGGGCATTCAAAGATCACTTAAAAGTCTCGCCAAAGATGAAACAGGAAAAAGCGGCTGCATTTACCTACTTTACGATTGCACTCATGATGGCGGGTCTACCACCATTTAGTGGTTTCTTAGGTAAAGTTTTTATATTGCAAGCAACAGCAGAAAGTCCTTATCAAGCGTGGATTATTGCCATCGTATTGATCGTGAGCTTACTGAGTATTATTGCCTTTACCCGTGTCGGTTTCATTCTTTTCTGGCGTGCGAGTGCACCTGAACAGAACCCGAAAGAGCCTGCACATGCTGAATATTTGGCACTACCAGAGGTTGCACCAAACCGCAATGATAAAGCCATTTATCTATTACTCGCTGGTTTGATGGCATATGTGGTATTTGCCTCACCAATTCAGCAATATGCCGTTGCGACAGCACAGCAAATTCAAGACCACGCACTTTATAATGAAGCCATCTTGAAAAAGGATTCTCAAGGACGCGCGATCAGCGTACAACCTTTTGATCCAAGCTATATTCCTGAAACAAAATATGGCGGTGAAGTTGAAGATCACAATGCGATACTCATCCCTGATGTGATTTCAAAAGCCAGCTTACAAGGCGAACATATTTCTGAGTATAAGCAACGTCAAATTGCTGAACAGATTTTAGAAGCTCCTACGATTCCAAATGAAGCCCAGCTCAAGCCAATGGAGGAACACTAATGCAAAAACTTAATTTGCTTCATCGTTGTTTTCCACATCCATTTGTCTCGTGCTTGGTTTTTGTCAGTTGGTTAATGTTGGCAAATAGCGTGCATATATCGAGTCTTACATTTGCATTCATATTAGCCGTAATCATTCCAGTGTTGGTGCGACCTTTTATCGCCTACACCCCGCGTATTCAGTTTGGGGCAGCAATCAAACTGTTCTTTGTGGTGCTATGGGATATTGTGATTTCAAATTTCCGTGTCGCAAGAATGGTGTTGGGTCCAATGAAAAAATTGCAACCCAAATGGTATCGTGTTCCTTTAGACACTGAACATGAACAAGTCAACACTTTACTCGCAATGATTATCACCACGACACCAGGTACGGTTTCTGCAGGAATCGATCAAGAACGTGGTGATATTCTTGTTCATGCACTTAACTGTGAGGATACAGAGGTTGATGTTCAAGAAATTAAAAAGCGTTATGAAATGCCTTTAATTGAAATCTTCAGCGCGAAGATACCAGAGGGAGCGAGCAAATGACTATTTTACCGTATGCACTGGGCATTGGTTTGATTACAATCACCATTTCCATGTTCATGTGTTTGATCCGTCTAATTGCAGGCCCGTCTGTGATTGATCGTTTGCTTGCACTAGACACATTATTCCTCAATGCGACATGTCTTATTGTACTATTAGGAATTTACTGGGCCAGTACCAATTTCTTTGAAGGCGCTCTTTTGGTTGCAATGCTTGGTTTTGTTTCTACCGCTGCACTTGCTCGTTATTTCACAACCGGGCATGTGATTGATTAAGGAGATAAATCATGCAACTTACCCTAGAAATCATCATTTCTTTTTTTGTGGTATTTGGCGCATTTTTTATGTTGGTCGGATCAATTGGTATGATCCGTTTACCTGACTTATTTATGCGTCTTCATGCGCCAACTAAAGCCAGTACATTGGGCTTAGGTAGCTTTTTGATTGCAGCAATGGTATTCGGCGCTGCTCATGGTCGTTTTGGCGCTGCTGAATTGCTGATTACCTTCTTTGCATTTATCACAGCACCTGTATCTGCAAATTTAATGGCACAAGCAGCAATCCATTTACGCTTACGTTCAAATAGTGGAGACGTCCCTGAAGCCTTGAATCGCCCGCTTCCTTGGCAGCATTATCGTCGTAAAAAAGATTAATCTTTTACAAAAGAACCTAAGTCAAAAAAGACCAACTTTAGTTGGTCTTTTTATTTCAGATATATCAAAACAAGAGACTTTTTTTACGTATCCACTGTCGTACCTTGGATTCAAAGACTCTGCTATTTTATTAAAATCATCAATATTAACCCACAATCTATTAGCAAGATTCGCAACTTTAGTTAAACTATTAGCAATAAATATTATGATTCATACTCTTAACTAACACACCATAAGTATCTTGCACTAAAAGAATAAATGATCTAATCGCTTCTTTTAGGCGGTAATCTATAAATTTCATCATAAATATATTGATACATACCTGCATAGTTTGGTTTTTCATTTCCCAAAACTTCAATAAATTCTTTTATTTTTCTTAATTGTACATCTGTTAATTGTATACTCACATCTATATTCCTTAAATTTTAAAAATTAATTTTCTTCGATATTTTTATGTAATGATGATACATTCCATGTTTCAAGTAGTCGCCATATTGCAGCATCTACATCCTTCCAACGATGGAAGTTACGTTTATCTATATTCCATCTGATTGTAATACCTCCATATAAAGGCTCCCATGATTCTGCAAATATCCAGTTTCCTTCTCCTCCCATGTGTTTAAATAAAATACCCATAGATTTTTCATGACTAGATTGACCATAACATCTCAAACTCTTTGTTTTAGAAAAGAACCAGCAATTTACACCATACTGTTCACTCCACCTTTTTGCCTCTACCATATCAAAATTTGAATCTTTGGTTGAGTCCTGATAACTCTTATAAACATCCACAGTTCGGCTATTAAACTTTTCATTAAATATCCTCACTTTGACTTGATCTTTATTATCTAACCCTTGTTCACTATATATACTCCGATCCGTTGCCTGTACAGTCGAACCGTTAAGTATTAAATCAAATTCAAGTTGTCCATCAGAATATGGTAGTGGTAAGCTCTCTGCTTCTACCACACTGATTTCTGAAAATTTTTCAGGCTTATAATCTATCGGAAACTGCCCTAGATAATGCTCTCGTTCTGGTTTGTAGAAATCTCGCTCACATTTAGGACAATGTTCATTAACGATATGTTTTCTTCTTTCTCCAAGTTTAGCCTTAACAATTAAATGATTATTTTGTTTCCATGTCACAACTTCACCCTCCTGTGGTATATACGGAGGTTCTTTTTTCTGCATACATGCTCCTTGGAATAATAAAATTATACTTAATAAAAGTATTTTCGTTTTATACATATCACTTCCTCTTAAATTTAATCACTAATTAATTTATAATTAATTGGTCATTAAACTTTCTTTATTTATCTATTAGATAAAGTAGGCGAATTGAGCAGATGGCAATGAGATATAATATAAATAGGAATCAACTTGTGTCTATTTTCTAAACACATCGACACGTACTACTGATATACCATTATTTTCATTTATACTCACTCCTCTAAGCTTATAACTATTTAGATAAATCAATTATCATCGTAGGTTCATATATTGCCCAAAGCAAAGAAAAAATAATAAGTAGATTAAATATTAGGGTCAGTAGCACAGTTTTTATTTGAAAGTTTTTTAATGTATATACCCATAAAACTACACTCATTTTTGGTAACCACCACCAAAATCGTGCTGTATCAAACACAAATCTAGACCACTGTGTTTGTTCTATGCCAAAACTTTCCCAAAGACCTAAAAACTCATAAGATCTAAAATGTATGGCATAAACAATAAAAAACTCAAAACTAATCACACCGAGTACAATCAAACTAAATAGAATTTTCTTTACTAATCCACTACGCATAAATTTTACTTCTTATTTGCTAACAAATTCTTAGGTCTAACCTTTTCCACTTCATTAAATAAACTAAATGTTTGATTGACATAATTCACCACACCTGAAATTTGATCCATATAGTGCATAAGTTCAGGTGTTTTCTCAGCCTGTAGCAGTTTTATCGTGCGTAATGGATCATAACTATCAAACTGACAGTAAAATAAAGTTTCACCTCGTTTTAGAATTAAATCCTTTGAAGTATCATGCCATTCAAATGCCCACATTAGTGGTCGAGGCCAAATGTGCATCAGAAAACGTCCACCAAAGATTGTATCTGGTAGCGGATTCTTGCGGTAGTTGAGTGAATACACCACTTCATCTGCAATAAAAGAATACGGAAGTTTCAGTTGTAAGATTGGGACTTGAGATGTACGCCATTCATTTTCATTGACATTTGTTTCAGCTTTTCTTCTGCAATATTTTACGCTGACTTACTTCTTTTTCATACAAATCAGTCTGTATATGTTTTTGATTTAGATAGCAAAATTTCTTTTAAATGAGTACTCATTCTCTTTAATTATTCTTAATTTTCTTAAAAATACAATTTATCAGTCATCCCCAAAAACTCATGTATTAAAAAGCCACCCGAAGGTGGCTTTTTAAACTTATTCTTTATCTTGCTCTTGTTCCGGCAAATCCTTGACAGCTTCAGCAATCAAACCAAACATATAATTGCCATAAGCATTGGTTTTGTCATAGTGAAAACGCAAGCGAGGTGTGATACGGGTTTTAATACGACGACTCAATTCATGACGCAAGAAACCTGATGCTTTATTCAATACATCTAAAGTTTCTTTATTCGCTGCTTCACTTTGATCATCACCAAGCTCACGTCCCATTACGGTTACATAAACTTCAGCATATCCCATATCAGCACTAACTTTCACGGCTGAGATGGTCACTAGACCACCCAGACGTGGATCTTTAAGCTCTTGACGGATCAGCTCAGACAACTCACGTTGTACCGAATCCGCCATGCGCTTTAAGCGTTGGCTACCCGCCATTAAAGACTCCGTTTAACCAATTGGACATCATAAACCTCGATCTTATCGAGTTCTTTGATGTCGTTATAACCTTTCACAGCAAGACCACATTCCATACCAGCACGAACTTCTTCAACCACATCCTTATAACGACGTAGAGACTCAAGTTCACCTTGGAACACAACCACGTCATCACGTAAGACACGGATTGGCTTGTTACGGTGAATCACACCTTCCATCACCATACAGCCTGCCGCTGCACCAAACTTGCTAGAACGGAACACTTCACGTACTTGCGCAACACCCAAGATCGTTTCACGATGTTCAGGAGCAAGCTTACCGCTCATTGCCGCTTTTACATCATCGATCAATTGATAGATGATGCTGTAGTAACGAATATCAATACCATCTTGATCAGACTTCTGACGTGCTGTGTTATCTGCACGTACGTTGAAGCCTAACAATACTGCTTCTGAAGATTCAGCAAGCGTCACATCAGACTCAGTAATCGCACCAACACCTGAACCGATTACGCGTACTTTCACTTCATCAGTAGAAAGTTCATCTAGCGCAACATGCAATGCCTCTAAAGTACCACGTACATCAGTTTTAAGCACAACATTCACAGTTGGAACATCTTTCTTGCCCATCGATGCCATGATGTTTTCTAAACGCATTGCGCTTGCACGCTCAAGACGTTTTTGACGCTCACGGTCAGCACGCGCATCAGCCACTTCACGAGCTTTCTTCTCATCATTCACGACAAGAACTTCATCACCCGCCATTGGCGCTTCTGGTAAACCTAAGATTTCAACAGGAATAGATGGTCCAGCTGTCGTGATACGTTGACCATTTTCATCAGACATCGCACGTACACGACCATAAGATGAACCAGCCAATACAAGATCACCAATGTTCAATGTACCGTTTTGTACAAGAATCGAAGTTACTGCACCACGACCTTTGTCAACACGCGCTTCGATGACGACACCTTGTGCAGCACCTTCAGCAGAAGCTTTAAGCTCCATCAACTCAGATTGAATCAAGATCAAATCAAGTAATTCATCAATACCTTGACCTGAGTGTGCTGATACTTTAGCGATTGGAACATCACCGCCCCACTCTTCAGGTACGATACCTTTGGTGGTCAATTCATTTAATACGCGATCTGGATCAGCAGACTCTTTGTCCATCTTGTTGATTGCAACAATGATCGGCGTACCTGCAGCACGCGCATGATCAATAGCTTCAGCAGTTTGTGGCATCACACCATCATCCGCAGCGACAACAAGTACAACGATATCAGTCGCTTTGGCACCACGAGAACGCATAGAGGTAAATGCTGCGTGTCCTGGAGTATCTAAGAAAGTAATAATGCCTTTCTCAGTTTCAACATGGTAAGCACCAATATGCTGTGTGATACCACCTGCTTCACCCGCTGCCACTTTAGAACGACGGATACGATCCAATAATGACGTTTTACCATGGTCGACGTGACCCATGATGGTAACGACTGGAGGACGAGTGGTTTGCTCGCCACGCGCTTCTTCAGCCGCTTCAAGCAAGTTATCTTCTGCTTGCGTATCAGAAACTAGAATTGGGTTATGACCTAACTCTTCAACCACCAATACTGCTGTATCTTGGTCAATCGATTGGTTTTGAGTAACAAGCTCACCCATTTTCATGAGCATCTTGATGACTTCGCGGACTTTAACTGCCATTTTCTGTGCTAAATCAGCCACAACAATCGTTGAACCAATTTCCACATCATAAACTTGTTTCTTAACCGGTTTTTCAAAACCATGTTTGTTTGACTGACTGGTTTTTAAGCCACGTTTGTGATGTGTACGGTTGAAGCTCTGCTCTTCTTGATTATTACGACCACCTTTCTTCTGACCACGTGTGTTGCTTGCGCCACCACGTTTAATTTCACGGTCTTCTTGATTAAAGGAATCTTCATAAGCCTGACCAACAAGACCAGCTGCCAATGGTGAATCATCAATCACACGAATCGTAGTCGTTGCATCATCACTTGAATATTTCGATGCCATTTTACGCATCTGTTCAAGTGTACGCTGTTGAGCTTCTTCAGCCGCTTTGCGACGTACTGCTTCTTCAGTCGCTTTCAACTGAGCAGCTTGTGCTTCACGTGCTTTCTTTTGCTCTGCAGTTTCTGTTGGTTTCACAACAGGTGCTTTAATTACTTTATCGCTGTTACGCTTTTTCACAACCACTGCAGTTTTAGCAGGCGCTTGTGTAGCGCTATCAGAAGTGTGTGCCGCACGCATTGCTTCTAGCGTTGCATTGGCTTTCTGTTCAGCTTGATTACGCGCTTTTTGTTCAGCTTCTGCACGTGAACTCTGTTCTACGCGTGCTTTTGCTTCCGCTTCTGCACGCGCTTTTGCTTCTGCAGCAATTAATTCTGGATTTGGCTTTGCAAAAACTTGCTTCTTACGAACTTCAACATTAATGCTTTTTGCTTTACCCGATGTACTGGTTACTTTAGCAGTACTCGTTGTTTTACGTTTCAACGCGATCTTTCCTGTGTTACCACTTTCTTGACCATGAACTTTTTTCAAATAATTGACCAAAGTATCTTGCTGTTCAGTGGTAATAATGTCATCTGCTTTACGCTGTGGTAGACCTGCTTCGCGAACCTGCTCTAGGAGTTTCTCTACAGGACGTTCTACGCTGAGCGCTAACTCTTGAATCGACTTGTCCGTCATCTATTATCTCCTAGTTAAACCATGATTCACGTGCTTTCATAATCAATTGACCCGCTTTGTCATGCCCTAAACCTTCGATATCAGAAATATCGTCAGTTGCTTGGTCAGCCAAGTCATCAACTGTAATCACACCACGTGCCGCCAATGCATATGCAATCTCAGTGGTCATACCATCCATACCGAGAAGTTCTGCGCTTGGCTCTTGAATATTTTCTTGCTGTTTCAACGCATCCGTTAAAGCAGCTTCTTTCGCACGACTCTGCAACAATTCAACCAAATCGGCATCAAGCTCAATCTCATCAAATGTTTCTGCTGGTACATAAGCGATCTCTTCTAATGAAGTGAAGCCCATTTCAACCAACGCCATTGCCAAGTCTTCTTCAATATCTAAACGTGATACAAACATATCGAGATATTCTTGTGCTTCATTTTGCTGACGAGCACGATACTCTTCTTCTAACATCATGTCGAGTTTATAACCCGTTAACTCAGATGCTAAACGAACATTTTGTCCTTGCGAACCAATCGCACGCGCTAACTGATCATTGGTCGCGAAAATGATATCTGCACTGCGTGCATCTTCATCAAGCACAATACCTGATACATCTGCCGGCTCTAAAGCACTTGCAATATACTGCGCTGGATCGTCAGACCACACCACCACGTCAATACGTTCGCCATTGAGTTCTTGCTGTACCGCTTGGATACGTGTGCCACGCATACCAATACATGCACCCACTGGATCAATACGGTGATCATTGGTTTTGACAGCAATTTTAGCACGTACACCTGGTTGACGTGCAGCCGCTTTGATTTCAATGATCTCTTCAGAAATTTCAGGAATTTCTTTTTTCATCAACGCGATCAACATTTCAGGACGAGCACGCGACAATAACAACTGTGCACCACGACCTTCACGATTTACATTATATAAGATCGCATTGATACGTTGCTTAGGACGCAAGATTTCTTTGTGAATGGTTTCTTCACGTGCCAAATACGCTTCAGCGTTGTCACCTAGATCAATGATAAAGCCATCTTTAGTTTGCTTTTTCACTTCACCATAAATCAATTCGCCAACTTTTGACTCATACGCATCCGCAACCAACGCACGTTCAGCTTCACGAATTTTTTGTACAATCACTTGTTTTGCAATTTGTGCAGCAATACGACCGAATTCAATCGATTCGACTTCAAGCTCACGCACATCACCAATCGACCACTGTGCAGGGTCTACATCAGAAATCGCATCTTGGCATGCAGGCATTTCATGATCTTCATCCGCAACGACAGTCCATTGACGGAATGTACGGTAATCACCTGTTTTACGGTCAATCTCAACACGGAGTTGAGCTTCTTCTGCATGTGTATTTTCGTAAAACTTTTTCTTCGTCGCTGCAACTAGGGCTTGCTCTAATGCTTGGAAGATCGCCTCACGACTAACACCTTTTTCATTACTAACCGTCTCTGCAACGGTAAGAATTTCACGGCCCATAAGTCACCTACCGATTTCTTATAAAATTAAGTTAATATTAGTCTTGATAGATTAAATTTGCTTTATCAATATTATGACTATCAATTTCAAGCACTTGACCACCCTCTACTTCCACCTGAATCATTTCATTTTCCAGATCAACAGAAAGTAACTTCGCTTGGAATTTACGACGGTTTTCGACAGCAGCAATTAATCGTAAAGCAACTTGTTGTCCAATATACCCAGACATTTGTGACAACTGAAAGAATGGACGATCCCAACCTGGTGAAGAGACTTCCAAAGCATATTCACCTGAAATCGGATCATGAACATCCAGCATAGCACCCACTTGTTGTGTCACAAGTACACAATCCTGAACACCAATACCTCGCCCTTCTTCAACTTCGCCATCTTCATTCAGAACTGGTTCTGCATTTTCATCGATCGCTTTATCGATATAAATGCGTAGTAATGAGCGTTTACCTTGTGGTAGAAATTCAATTCCCCACAAATCTACATCACAGGCAGCAACCGCTGGTGCGATTAGATCAAATAGTGCTTGAGATTTATTTGATAGTTTCATTTACTCTCGTTGCTCTCATGCGAGCCAATCAATAACCGTATAGTGAACACGATAATTTGATCTTGCGCCGTATCCGGCTCATATCGACACTACACGATAGCTAAACAACCAATAAAAAAGGGCGTAACCGCCCCTATGTTACACAGAAAACTGAAGTCCACTGTGCAAAAAGGCCCACCTTATTGTGAGCCTCTTTTTAGAAACTTGGTAGCGGGAGCTGGATTTGAACCAACGACCTTCGGGTTATGAGCCCGACGAGCTACCAGACTGCTCCATCCCGCATCAACGTGCAAAATTATATACAATTATGAAAAAAAGTCAATTTGAGTTTTCTTCACCATTGCTTGATTAAGTTGCACCTTAATCAAATGGTAGCGGGAGCTGGATTTGAACCAACGACCTTCGGGTTATGAGCCCGACGAGCTACCAGACTGCTCCATCCCGCATCAACAAATCACTGCATACACCAAACTTACTGGTTATTAAGCTTGGTGCGGAAGGGGGGACTTGAACCCCCACGCCCGAAAGCACTACCACCTCAAGGTAGCGTGTCTACCAATTCCACCACCACCGCAGCTTTCTTTGTGGGACGCATTCTATTCCTTTAATTCAAAAAAGGAAAGTGCTAATTCGACTTATTCTGTCGTTTTCGGTGCATTTGATGAAGTTTCAGTCGATGCGGCTGGAACTGAGCTAGAACTTTGAACAGTTTTTAAGCTATAGGCATCCGTCGTACTTTTTTTCGCCATGACAGCCAATGAAAGACTGGTCACAAAGAATATAGCCGTAAAAATTGCAGTCAAACGTGTCAAGAAGTTTCCAGCGCCAGAAGCGCCAAATACAGTCGCCGCACCGCCACCACCAAATGATGCTCCTGCTTCAGCACCTTTACCTTGTTGTACTAAGACCAAAGCAATAATCAGAATTGCTAAAATAATGTGTACAACGAGTATAAAACTATACATCTCTATTCCTCGTTATTTGCTTTGTGCAAATGCTTTTGCGATTTGGTAAAAAGACTGTGCATTTAAAGATGCACCACCCACCAAAGCACCGTCAATATCTGGGCAAGCCGCAAGCTCAACCGCATTTTCTGCTTTTACACTACCACCATATAGGATTGCAATATTTGCACCCGACGATGTGATTTGCTTCAAACCTTCACGAATTTTAGCATGCATGGCCTGCGCATCTGCTGGTGAAGCAGTTTTACCCGTACCAATCGCCCAAATCGGCTCATACGCAATCACAACATTTTTCCACTGTTCTGCTTGCACAACAGGCGCGATATCACAGATTTGTTGCAATACCACTTGCTCAGCAAGTCCTTGCTCACGTTGCTCTAAACTTTCACCCACACAATAAATCACGGTTAAACCCGCATTCAAAGCGTTTTGTAACTTTGCTTTTAAAATTGCAACATCATCACCAAATAATTCACGACGTTCAGAATGCCCAACCAACACAAATTCAATTGCGCTATCTTTTAAAAGCTCGGCACTGACTTCACCCGTATAAGCACCTGTTCCAGCAACACGAGAAACATCTTGTGCTACCGTATAAATCGGTCGAGCAGCATCTTTTAACTGAGTTTGAATTTGAGTTAATGCGATTGAAATCGGTGCAACGCCGATATGACATTTTGTAGGATCAATGGCTTGCTGTTGTAATAACTGCTTAAATTCTTGTACTAATTGGACAGCATTCGCATGCATTGGATTCATTTTCCAATTACCGACAACCCATGGGGTAATAGTCGAATTCGACATACTTCGCCTACCTTAATGTTAATTTCTCAAAAATGCTGCATATTTTACACGGATTTTTATAAAATTCAGTTTTTTTCTATTGTTTAAATTTAAATCAGAGCAAAACCTCCTCTTGATCCACTAAAAGGAGACAACACATTTTGAGTATTTCTAATGGCGAATCTCTGAAATAAAACACAAATTTTAGGTTTGGCTTTTTTATCTTGTTGTGAATATCGAATACAACAAACAAAATTAATTGACAAAAAACTCGATTAGTTCAAAGTTTTAGCAATGAATCAAGTCAAAAACGACACTTTCTCTAGTAGTATTTTTGCATAACAAAAGTATAATTTTTAGGATACATATTATAAACATTTTGATATAAGGCGGACAGATGTCAGGATTACATACGTCTCCAAAATTTTCGGGGTTTATTCGACGGTTGGTCGAAGATGGTCATATGTCTGCATCGACAATGCAAACTGCAATCGATACAGCAAAAAAAACACAACAAGATATTGTTGGATATTTAATTGAACATCATCGTATCTCTCAACTGACCATTGCAGAGTCAATCTCGGCAGAGTTTGGCGAACCTATTTTTGATTTAGCTGTTTTTGATACTGCTTTATTACCTCGTGAGCTTGCTGACAGCAAATTAATTCAAAAGCATCGGGTTGCCCCTCTCATTCAACGCGGGCAAATTCTTTATGTCGCGACAAGCAATCCAACCAATATCGACGCGCTTGATGCGATGCGATTTAACACCAAACTCAATATTGAACCGATTATCGTCGAACATAGTAAACTTGAAAAACTGATTGAACAGCAGTTTGGTGACTCTGGAAGTTTTGATTTTGGTGACAGTGAAGACTTTGACTTAGATATTGATGTCAACCAAGATTCGCAAAAAGATGAAAGTGATGAAACGCCTCAAGGGGATGAATCACCAATTGTAAAGTACATCAACAAGTTACTGATTGATGCCATTCGCATGGGTGCGTCTGATCTACATTTTGAACCCTATGAAAAAACCTATCGTGTTCGTTATCGCGTAGATGGTGTCTTAAGACAAATTGCGACGCCACCGTTGCAAATGGCAAATCGCTTAGCTTCCCGTTTAAAAGTCATGTCTCAAATGGACATTTCTGAAAAACGAATGCCGCAAGATGGTCGTATTAAGCTCAAACTTTCGAAAACCAAAGCGATTGACTTTCGTGTCAACTCACTGCCTACCCTATTTGGTGAAAAGCTAGTACTCCGTATTCTGGATCCTTCCAGCGCCATGCTCGGAATTGAAGCCTTAGGCTATGAAGATGAACAAAAGTCGCTATTCCTAGAAGCATTGGATAAACCTCAAGGCATGCTGTTAATTACTGGCCCAACAGGTTCAGGTAAAACTGTGTCGTTATATACAGGTCTCAACATTCTAAATACTGAAGACACCAATATTTCTACTGCTGAAGACCCAGTGGAGATTAACTTAGAAGGAATCAATCAGGTTAACGTCAATACTAAGACAGGCCTTACCTTCTCTGCTGCGCTGAAAGCATTCTTACGTCAAGATCCAGACATTATCATGGTCGGTGAGATTCGTGACCTAGAAACAGCAGAAATTGCAATCAAGGCTGCTCAAACGGGTCATATGGTGATGTCCACGCTACATACCAATAGTGCACCTGAAACACTGACACGTTTACGCAATATGGGCGTTCCCTCTTTCAATATCGCAACTTCGGTCAATCTTGTGATTGCACAACGCTTAGCCCGTCGTTTATGCTCACACTGTAAAGCACCCATAGAAATCCCCAAACAAAGCTTATTAGAACTCGGCTTTACTGAACAGGATTTAGCTGACCCTGAATTGCAAATCTTTCAACCAGTCGGCTGCTCAGAATGTCGTGAAGGCTATAAAGGCCGTGTCGGTATCTATGAGGTCATGAAGGTGACGCCTGAGATCTCTAAAATTATTATGGAGGATGGCAATGCTTTACAAATCGCAGCGGCATCAGAAAAAGCAGGATTTAATAATTTAAGACGCTCAGGTTTAAAGAAGGTCATGCAAGGCATTACCTCATTGCAAGAAATTAACCGCGTCACAAGTGAATAAAATTAATAAAAAGGATTATCAGTCATGGCAGCTAAAAAAGCGCAAATGATGCCTACTTTTGCTTACGAAGGGGTAGATCGCAAAGGGGCAAAAATTAAAGGGGAATTACCAGCACGTAATATGGCTTTAGCCAAAGTCACATTACGCAAACAAGGGGTAACGATTAAGAACATTCGAGAAAAACGCAAAAACATTCTTGAAGGTTTGATGAAGAAGAAAGTCACCACCCTTGATATCACGGTATTTACACGCCAACTGGCAACCATGATGAAAGCTGGTGTCCCACTGGTGCAAGGCTTTGAAATCGTGGCTGAAGGTTTAGAGAATCCATCGATGCGGGAAGTGGTACTTGGACTCAAAGGCGAAGTTGAAGGCGGTAATACCTTTGCGGGCGCATTAAGAAAATACCCACAATACTTTGACAACCTCTTTTGCTCTTTAGTTGAATCTGGTGAACAATCTGGTGCACTAGAAACCATGCTAGATCGCGTCGCGATTTATAAAGAGAAAAGTGAGTTACTCAAACAAAAAATCAAAAAAGCCATGAAATATCCTGCGACAGTTATCGTGGTTGCAGTGATTGTCACCATTATTTTGATGGTCAAGGTAGTCCCTGTTTTCCAAGATCTATTTAGCTCATTTGGTGCAGATTTACCTGCTTTTACCAAAATGGTCGTGAATATGTCCGTTTGGATGCAAGAATACTGGTTTATTTTAATTATCGTTGTCGGTGTGATTATTGCCTGTTTTCTTGAAGCAAAAAAACGTAGTAAAAAATTCCGCGACACTCTTGATAAACTTGCATTACGCTTACCGATTTTTGGTGATTTGGTTTATAAAGCAATTATTGCGCGTTATAGTCGTACACTTGCAACAACATTTGCAGCAGGGGTTCCATTGATTGATGCACTCGAATCAACGGCTGGTGCAACCAATAACGTTGTTTATGAAGAAGCCGTGATGAAAATTCGTGAAGATGTTGCTACAGGACAACAGTTACAATTTGCCATGCGTGTTTCTAATCGCTTTCCATCAATGGCGATTCAAATGGTCGCAATTGGTGAAGAATCAGGTGCTTTAGATAGTATGCTTGATAAAGTTGCCACTCACTTCGAAAATGAAGTCGACAATGCGGTCGATGGCTTAACCGCAATGATGGAGCCATTAATTATGGCAATTCTAGGAGTACTTGTGGGTGGTCTTGTTATCGCGATGTACCTTCCAATTTTCCAAATGGGTTCTGTGGTCTAATGCAGCAATTCTTAAATTATTTTATCGAAAACCCAACTGCACTTTATCTTGCAGTTGGGCTTTTTAGTTTATGTATTGGTAGCTTTCTGAATGTTGTTATTTTCCGAACGCCAAAAATGATGGAGCAGGAATGGCAACAAGAATGCCAAATGCTACTCCATCCAGAACAACCTATCATTGAAGAAAAGCTGACTTTAAGTCAACCCGCATCAACTTGCCCTAAGTGCCACACCCCTATCCGCTGGTATCAAAATATCCCAGTGATCAGCTGGTTAGTACTCCGTGGTAAATGCGGTGCCTGTCAAAATCCGATTAGCATTCGTTACCCATTGATCGAGTTATTGACCATGGGGTGTTCTCTAGTGGTCGTTGCTGTTTTTGGTCCTACCCTCCAAATGCTATTCGGTTTAGTTCTGACTTGGGTGTTAATTACCCTTACTTTTATTGATTTTGATACACAATTGCTTCCAGACCGCTTTACACTCCCATTGGCAGCACTCGGTTTAGCCATTAATAGTTTTGCGATCTACACCACAGCAAACTCAGCAATTTGGGGTTATGTGATTGGCTTCCTTTGCCTTTGGATTGTTTATTATCTTTTTAAAATATTTACTGGCAAAGAGGGTATGGGCTATGGCGATTTTAAATTACTGGCTGCATTAGGGGCTTGGATGGGCCCAATGCTGTTGCCTTTAATTGTGTTACTTTCTTCTGTTGTCGGTGCAATTATTGGTATCATCTTATTGAAAATGCGCGGTGAAAATCAGCCCTTTGCTTTTGGCCCCTATATTGCAATTGCAGGCTGGATCGCATTTTTATGGGGTGATCAAATTATGAAAGTTTATTTAGGTGGCTAATATGCAATTTATCTTGGGGATTACAGGTGGTATTGGCAGCGGTAAATCAGCTGCGACTCAATGGTTTGAGTCCCAAGGTATTACAGTCGTTGATGCAGATGTTGTGGCGAGAGAGGTCGTCGAACCAGGTCAAAAGGCGCTGCAAGATATCCATCAAGCTTTCGGTGACTGGGTCTTACTTGAAGACGGTCATCTGAATCGACGTGCGCTTAGAGAGCATATTTTCAAATCTCCTGAAGCCCGTCAAACCTTAGAACAGATTACCCATACAGCGATTCGTCAGTCTATTATCCAACAACTACAGCATGCTGAAAGCCCTTATGTCATTTTGGTTTCACCACTCTTATTTGAAACAAATCAACATGAATTGGTCCATCATACGCTACTGGTTGATGCAGATGAGCAAACGCAATTGCAACGCGCTAGCCAACGAGATGGACAAAACCAAGAACAAATTAGAAAAATTATCGCAGCGCAAATGCCAAGAAATCAAAAACAGCAACTGGCCAATGATATTGTGTTGAATGATGGTTTATTAGAACATTTACATGAACAACTGAGACCCTTGCATCTTACTTATTTGCAACGTGCTGAAAAACACAGCTAATTTTTATTTTGCTGGGAAAGTTGCTGACTTAAACTGTCTTGTCTCCGCCATCTCCAAGGCTGTAATGCACCAATTGCCATCCCGACTAGACCACACGCAACAGCAAGACTTAAAGGCTCATTTAACAACGGCACTGCAATCACGGCGGCAATAAAGGGTGCCAAAGTGACAATACTTCCTGTTTTAAATGCGCCTAAACGCTCAATTGCAGCAACATAGGTCAAGGTTGCAATAATGACGACTAATACGCCATGGAACAGTCCTTGTATAACTAAATGTAAAGGTTCTGCCTCATGGAAATGCTTTGGAATAAATAAAAAATAAATTGGTAGATAAATCAATGCTGACCAAATCACTACACTCGCCGTAGAATGCCACGCCGACATTTTCCATTGTTTAAGAAGTACGGTAAAAATACCCCACCAGACTGCACTCATGAACAAAAGTACATCCCCCACCCCAAATACAGTGGTTTGTTCATGCAACATCAAATAACTCATCAGCGCTAATGCACTCAACATGATGACTAAACTCATCCAAGTATGTTTATCAAAAGGTTGCTTAAAGATCAGATAGGCCGCCACGGCGGTACAAAGAGGAATACAACCATTAAGGAAAATGGCAGCATGTGCTGCTGGTGCATGTAAAAAAGCAATATAGACCGTAAAACAATACGCCAGCCCACCAATTAATGCCAAAATCACGGCACGAGGTTGCCATAAAAAAGCCAAATCTTTTTTATAAATTAAGATTGGCATTAAGATCATCGATGCAATCGCAAAACGCATGGCCACTAAATCCCAGGCGTTAATATGCCAATGGGCATTGAGACGAGAAAAAATAGTAAATCCGCCCCAAATGCACATCGTGATCAAGATAAATATGTAGCCTTGAGTTCGCGAGGTCATGTTCAATCAATTAATCGATGGCTGAGTAATGCATCAAGCTTACAGGTTGCGCTGACGACAAGCCTCATAGAGCGCCATGCCAGTCGCGACACTCACATTTAAACTCTGTAAATCACCTGACATTGGAATATAAACCGTTTGATCACATTGCGACTGCGTAATTGGTCTTAAACCTGTGTCTTCAGCCCCCATAACAATCACAACAGGTCCACTAAAGTCACATTGTTGAATCGGCAAAGCCTTTTCATCTAACATGGTACCAATCACACGAGTATGCGTGGTGTCTTTCAAATGTGCCAAAGTACGCGCTAAATTGGTCACTTGGATAAATTTAACTTTTTCAGCACCACCTGCGGCAACTTTTCGGGCGGTCGGTGTCAAACTAGCGGCACGATCTCGCGGCACGATTACAGCCTGTACACCCATTGCCGCCGCTGTACGAATACAAGCACCTAAATTATGTGGATCTGTCACTTGATCTAGAGCTAACAATAAAGCATTTGGTGATTGTTGCATCAGTTGATCAAGATCTTTTTCGTTCAAGGTCGGGTGTGGACGCACAGCTGCAACAACGCCCTGATGGAAGGGCTGACCTGCCAATTTTTCTAGACTGTCGCGACTCGCCTTTTGTACACTGATACCAAAAGGTTCTGCTAACTGCAAAATCTTTTGTAAACGCTGATCATCACGCCCTTTTAAGGTAAATAAGGTCAAAACACGTTCAGGCTCTAACTCTAACAACGTCTCAACAGAGTGAACGCCATAATAATATTCAGGTTTTGCCATGAACAACCTCTTTAACTTAAGGGGGAAATTTAAAAAAATAAAAAATCCTGTAAATGGCTTTACAGGATTCTCTTTAGATATAGTGTACTCGATTTAGGTCCAAATAGGTTAGCCTTCTAAATGGCAAACATAATCAAGGACTTCATCTGCTTCGATATGAAACATACTATTACCTGGTACATAAAAAGACTGTCCCGCACGGAACAATTCACTTTCAGCACTATCGGCAATTTTCACACGACACTCCCCTGAAATAATTTCCATACGTTCAGGTACATGGGTTTCGAAAGTTAGAGGTTGTTCAGTGGGTAAAATCACACCTAACGTCTTTTTCGTTCCATCTTCAAACTGTACGGTATGACTGATACATGCCCCGCCAAAATACACATTTGATTTTTTAATGACCGTAACATGATCAAACTGCACTGAACTCATGCCTACTCTCCAAATAATGCAGCATTTATATTAGGTTATGATGGAGCTAGTTTAATTGTGCCAGCGCCACGAATCAATCCATTTTTATCATGCTTTCTCCGCAATTTTCTCAGCGCTGAGATAAAATAAACTAACCCCGCAACCTCTTTAATCAACGAATATAACAAGGGGCGCGCT
The DNA here is from genome assembly GCF_000156555.1 of Acinetobacter sp. ATCC 27244. NCBI lineage: Bacteria > Pseudomonadati > Pseudomonadota > Gammaproteobacteria > Moraxellales > Moraxellaceae > Acinetobacter > Acinetobacter sp. ATCC 27244. The sequence continues at coordinate 127,500 of NZ_GG665962.1, read as the reverse complement.
TTAAAATGATCAAGTCATTTATTTACAACAATATTCCACTAATCCTGAATTCAAATAAATTCAGCGTTCTTTTGTTTCGATCAAACAAGATACTCTTGTCGCCTCGGTAAAATTTCTCTATCTTTAAGCAAAAGATTTCATGCATTGGATGCATTCATGCTGACCCATTTAACTTTAATTAATTTTGCACTGGCTGACCATTTAGCTTTAGACATTGAACAAGGCTTCAATGTCTTAACAGGTGAGACAGGTGCCGGCAAGTCATTATTGTTAGATGCTTTGTCTGCCTGTTTAGGTGAACGCACCGATACCAACTATGTTCGCTATGGCGCTGACAAGGCAGATGTCACCGCTGTGTTCAGTTATCAACCAGACAGTGCTGAAGCCCATTGGTTGACTGAGCATGAACTTGAAGATGACACGGGGGAAATTCATTTAAGACGTGTTGTTTTTGCTACTGGACGCAGTAAAGCGTGGATCAATGGTCGACCGAGCAGTTTAGCTGAACTTAAAGAAATCGGACGTTTACTGGTTCAGCTTTATAGTCAGCACAGCCAGCAACAATTACTCGAACCACCCTATCCTAAACATTGGTTAGATCGCTACAATAACTTTGCAGAACCTGCTCAAGCAGTGCGTGATGCCTATGCAACATGGCAAAATAATATTCGCCAACATCAAGCAGCTTTAGATGCTCAAGCCACGCGCATCCAAAAAATTCAAAGTTTGGAGTTACAAATTGAAGAACTCGAAGAAGTCATTCAGACGGATTATCGAGAAACAGAACAAGAGTTTGATCGCCTAAGCCATCACGAACATATCATGCAAGACTGTGGCTATAGCTTAAATGTCTTAGATGAAGCCGAGCAAAATATTACCCAAGAAATTGCATCGATTATCCGCCGTTTAGAATCTCATGCTGGACGTAGTGAGCATCTTTCTAATATTTATAATTCATTATTAAATGCTCAAAGTGAAATTGACGATGCGACTGCAAGTCTACGTCAGTTTATTGACCGCCAAAGTTTTGATCCTGAACGTATGGAACAACTAAATACCACTTTAGAAGTCTTTCATCGTTTAGCACGAAAATACCGCACCCAACCTGAATTATTAAAACAAGAATATGAAACGTGGCAACAAGAACTAGAACAACTACATCAACTTGAAGATCCTGAAACTTTGGCAGAACAGGTTGAATTATCTCATCAAGCATTTATACAAAAAGCCGAACATCTAGATCAAATTCGTCGTGAAGCTGCCATTCCTTTAGCTAAACAACTGACTGAACAAGTGAAACCTCTTGCGCTACCAGAAGCACATTTTGAGTTCAAATTTGAGCCGATGGAACAAGCCAATGCCGAGGGACTGAGCACAATTCAACTGCTCTTTACTGCGAATAAAGGGATTCCACCACAACCACTGGCACGCGTTGCATCGGGCGGAGAATTATCCCGTATCGCCTTAGTCATGCAAGTGATGAATGCAGAGAAAACCGAAGCCGAGGTGTTGGTTTTTGATGAAATCGATGTGGGGATTAGCGGTGGAACAGCTGAAGTTGTTGGCCGGTTACTGGCTGATTTGGCTCAACACGTCCAGTTACTTTGTATTACGCATCAAGCCCAAGTGGCAGCACAATCTGATCAGCATTTATTGGTGAAAAAACAACAAACAGATCCTGCGAGTAGCACCATCATTGAGTTGGATGAAGAGCATCGTATTTTAGAGCTCGCGCGTATGTCTGGTGGGGTAGAAATTAGCGAAACAACCCTGCAACACGCCAAGCAATTACGCCAACTTAAATTCCAATCAACCTGAACTTTGCAACAAATTATCAGAAAATGATTGGCGAAATCCGATTAACTCTTGTATGTTGATAAAAAGAACCTATATACATAGATTAACTCAATCTTTTGATGGAGAACCGCCTAGGTGACGAAACAATATTTAACACATCGTTGTCTCATTGCTCCACCAGACATGGCTGATGAATTCTTTGCAAATACGGTCATCTATGTTGCACGCCATGATGAAGACGGTGCACAAGGCATCATTATCAATCGCCCATCTGAATTACAGATCAAAGAGCTACTGAATGATTTAGAAATTGATGCGGATAATGTACAACCCCATGCAGTTTTGCAGGGTGGGCCATTGCGTCCAGAAGCTGGCTTTGTATTACATACTGGACAACCGACTTGGCATTCATCGATAGCCGTTGGTGAAAATGTATGTATTACCACCAGCAAAGATATTTTAGATGCGATTGCACACAATGAAGGTGTTGGCCGTTATCAGATCGCGCTAGGTTATGCGAGTTGGGCAAAAAATCAACTTGAAGAAGAAATGGCACGTGGCGACTGGTTGATTTGTGATTCTGATATGGATTTGATTTTCAATCTACCCTATGGCGATCGTTGGGATGCGGCATACAAAAAAATCGGCGTAGATCGTACTTGGCTTGCCTCAGAGATTGGTCATGCCTGAGTTAAATCCCCCTCAATCTATTATGGCTTTTGATTTTGGAACACAAAAAATGGGAATGGCAATTGGCCAATCAAGTATTGAAAGTGCCAATCCACTCCCACTGTTCAGCATGAAAGATGGTATTCCCGACTGGAACCAACTGTTAAAAATCGTCAAAGAATGGCAGCCCAATCTATTTATTGTTGGCTTACCCCTAAATATGGATGACAGTGAGTCTGAACTGTCAGCCCGAGCTCGAAAGTTTGCAAGACGCCTACGCCATCAAACCAATATTACCACTTGGATGGTAGATGAACGCCTAACTACACGAGAAGCACGGGAAGAACTCGAATTTTATCAAAGCAAAGGACAAGCAAAGCGTTTATCAGCAGACAGCTTTGCCGCTGCACTGCTTATTCAAAGTTGGTATCGCAATCCTGTTGGAATTACACCTTAGCTTATTTCTCAATAATTCTGACCGTCGCAGTACGTCCTGAGACAAAAGCCAATGGATTATGCGGTTGCTCATCCAAAACAATTTTCACAGGCACACGTTGCGCTAAACGCACCCAACTAAAAGTTGGATTTACGTTTGCTAATAAATTAGAGCTTCCTGAACGTTCGCGATCTTCAATCCCTGTAGCGATCCCCTGTACATGCCCTTGGATCTTCTGTTTATCCCCCATTAACTGTACAGTCGCTTGGTCTCCAACATGAATCCGATTAAGTTTGGTTTCTTCAAAATATCCGACCACGTACAGTTGATGACGGTCTAACAGTGCCGCCACAGGCTGCCCAACCTTCACGTAATTACCAACTCTCAAGTCAAAGTTAGACAAAGTCCCATCCGCAGGTGCGACCACTTCTGAGCGCTGCAAATTCAATTGTGCTAAATGTAAATTACTCTGAGCAACTTCGATCAACGCATGTTGTTGTTGAATCGCAGCATTCGCCTGCTCGATCGTTGCCGTCAATTGCTCACGTTCTGCAAGTGCCTGATCACGCGCGGCAAAAACTTGATCTTGCTCTTGCTTTGAGATCGCACCATCCATCAAACTCGCATAACGTGCTGCATTCTTTTCAGCCAATTTCATATTGGCCTCAGTCTTAACCAAGCTTGCCTTTGCACCAGCTAGATTCGCTTGCGCTTGTGCCAATCCTGCATTGGCTTTGGCCAAATCAGATTTTGCTTGCTCAACATCCAAAGCTTGGCGTGCCACATCGATGGTGAAAAGCACCTGCCCCTTCTTCACCGTTTGGTTATCTTGAACCAAAACCTCAGTAACCAAACCATTCACATCCGAGGCGACCTGAATCACATCACCGCGGACACGTCCATCACGTGTCCATGGCGATGCATTGTAATAATTCCATAAATGCACAACTGTATAGACAGCGATCAAAATCGCGAGAAGCAAAACCACAGGACGTATAACTTTTCGCACATCAAATGCATTCATGTTCATCACCTTTCGTACGTATTCTTAACCGATTCAATTTTCAAAAATGAGCGCTTATGGAAACCACTAAACCCACAACCAAACAAACAATCCATGTACGAATAACAATAGTCCCAAGTAAAAACACAGATTGAAAATACTAGGTAAGGCAATCCAACCTTTTGCAATTAAACGATCTGTGAACGGACTAGAGAACTTAAATAACACATAGGCAATAATGGCTTGTACCAACAAAATCGGAATATAAATTCCATATAAATTTATTTCACCCATGAGATACACCTACAGCATTTATTGTTGAGAACATCTCTTCAGCAGGCATATGTCCAATGCTGACACGAATATTGTTCAATGAAATCTGCATACGTTGACGTAATTGCTCGTCCTCAATTTCGGAGGAAATGAATTGCAATTGCTCTATTTGCTGAACAATTTCTGTTGGAAAGTGATTCACTGACAACCGTTTTTCTTGGGTTTTGAAATAATCAGTCAATTGTTGCTGTAATCTCTTCACTTGGTTCTGCAAAGTTTCAAACTGAGGGAGTTTCTGACTAATTTCTTGTAAACGAACCAAATCAACAATTGAACTACTCTCAACCAAAGCATGTTGAATCGAAGTTTTTATCTCTAGATCTTGCACCATCTTGGTATTCAATACGCCCACTCGATCTAGCATACTGCGCAGGTGGATCTTGAAGTCACTTCCGTAAGCCATATGAATTGCTTGACGCATGGCTTGATAATGTAAAGCCAAAATACGTGTTGCACTGGTATCTGGAGAAACGGCTCTCACCAGATCGATGACGATCAATGAAACCAAAACACCCAATACCATCGCAAAGGAGCTGTCTAAATAAGACACAGCATCCATGGTGTATTGATTATGTAGATTCAAACCCATCATTGTGTTGATCCCTAATACCATCCCGACAGGCATCAACATTTGATTTGCCATCATACTCACAGCAACCAAAAACACAGGAAATAAAACCAAAGCCAATTGCCAAAAATGTATCACATGCGGAAAAATCCCAAATGCATACAAAAAGACCAAGACTGCTGAAAACAAACTGCCCCAAATAAAAATTCGCAACACAGGCACTGGATTATCCAAAGCAGTCAGAATACATGCCGTTACTGCCCCCATCTGCGCCATCATAAACCCAGCTTTCCAACCTGAAATAATCCACGCACCAGTGACGATAAAAGTAATTAATACAGCACTGATCCCACCACGAACCGCGATCCCATGGTCACGATGTAAACTCGGATAGGTGGTACTAATAGCGGTAATTTCCGCTGGAATATCTTTTTTCCCTTGCTGAATGTGTTGCCAAATGAGTTTCACAGCCAAAATATTGGCAATAAAATGGCGGGTATCCATTTTTAGAGCACCCAAAACAACTTGCTGCTCGGATGTTGCCATTGCAATTAATTCGGAAAAATCTTGTTCAAACCCTGTCGGCAACGTTTGTAAATCCGATAGGAGCAATGCTTTTTCTTGCTTTAAAAATAATAAAGTACGCTGTCTAATTCGATCTAGATGTGGTGCAAGCTCAGCCATTTGCATCTGTTTAAGCTGTTTAACACGTTGAGAAAGCGCGACTAGATTGGCCACCACGAGGGAAACCTGATGCAACATTTCCTGCAACGGTTTCGTCATCCCTTTAAGCTCACCTTTTTCATAATTTAAATGCACAGCAAGCGCATGAATATCTGAGGCATCTCGGGTAATCACTGATAAAATCTGAGTATAATCTTGAGGCGTCTCCTGAACGGTCACCAAATTCTCAAACGTGCTTTCTAGATCATGCAATGCCTTGTTTACTCTTTGTTTAATCATCGCCCCAACATGTACTGGAAAGAACGTTGCAGAGACAACAGCAGTTGCAATGACACCGATCGAAATCTCTAATACTCGCGCTAAAGCAATATCAAAAATATTGTAGCTATCAATATAAGTAATGGCATTATATACAATCATCGCAGTTGAATATCCTGCCAACATAAAGACATAGCTACGAGGTGTACGATCCAATAAAGAAACGTACAAAGCAAAGCCAACCCAAAGTGACAGAATAATCGTGAATAACCACGGTGTATTAATAAAATGAGGGGTTAAGATCAAAGCAATAATTGCTCCGACAACAGTACCCACCAGTCGATAAACACATTTTGATGACACCATTCCTGAGTATGGATTAGCAATAATCAAAACGGTTCCAATCGACCACATCGGATTAATCAAATCCAGTTCAAATGAAACAAACAGTGCCAACATACCTGCCACAAAGGTTTTGCAGGCAAAAATGATGTCTAGTCGGCTAGGTCTAAAAGCCAACAACTGTTTAAGTAACATGTATATATCTCAATGCTAGGTCAGTTTTTGCTCATCAGATTGCGGTCTATATAAATCAAGAGACAACACATCCAGCCTATTTTAGGATTAACCCAAAACAGCCGATGAACACTAAGCTGATTAATTTGAAATGAGGCACAATGTGGACAGCGTTATGGAAATCACTGCTTAGCACAATAATTATCCAATAAAGACATTGCATGGATAATTTTTCCAAAAAATGATAAATTAGTCAACATAATTATCATAATTTGATAATTTAATGTTATTAATAACCGTGTTTCTATTGAATTCGCTAAGTTTTCTCAGACAGCTTTAGATTTATTCAGGTGAGCCCAACAAATTCTAAGGCCCATATCAGACTCAACGCTTTTCTGTTATAAAACAATAAAAGTTTGATTTTCACGTTCTTTTTAAGGAGTAGGCACATCATCATGGCAAGTTCGAGTTTTGGTAAGATTCTCACTGTGCTGGATTTATTTTCGGTTACACGCCCAATCATCAATGTCGATATCATTTGTGATGAACTTGGATTGTCCAAGCCGACTGCCTACCGTTATCTTAAAGAATTGGTTTCTGCCGATATGCTTAAACGCATTAGCGGAACTTCAGGAGATTATACTTTAGGCTCCAAAATCGCTGTTTTAGATTATATTTCGCATAGCACCGACCCATTGGTTCAGATCAGTATTCCATTTATGCGTGATATCGTGGATAAAACTGAGCTATGTTGTTTACTCACTTATTTAAATCATGATTATTGTATTGATTTACATCATGAAACTTTTAAAGAAGCAGAGCTGCTGTCTTTTGGTCGAGGTTGCCCTCGTCCTGTTTATATTGGTGCCTCTCCTAAAATCGTGATTGCCCATTTGAGCAAACAACGCATCCAAGCCTATTATCAACAGTTCACTCAAGAGCTAGCTCAGGTGGGTTTTGCCCAGAACTTAGATGAGTTTGCCCAACAGATGCGAAAAATCAAAAAACAGGGCTTCTATTTATCACAAGGTGAGATTGACCCAATGGTTTGTGGACTATCAGTACCTATTCGTTTTTCTAGCAAAGAAGCACCGATTGCACTCACCTTAGTCGCTTCAAAAAATCGCTTTGATTTTTTAAATATTCAGAAACTGATCGAGATTTTACAAAATAATGCAGCACAAATTGAACATAAGTTTGCCTTACTTTCTGAAAATGGATAAAACTTATTATGAGAATATTTAAAAATTTTTACATTTTTAAAGATTGAAAATATGCAAAAATTCTCATATTATGATTTTGTTCTTCAGCATACTCTCCCAAAAGAGCATGATTTTCCTCAGAGAACTAAGCTCATCAACTGATGGGCTTTTTTCTTATATTTATTCTAAAAAATCGTAAACTAGGCATAAAAAAACCTTCCCGAAGAAAGGTTTAAGAAACAACCAAAAAAGGAAAGATTAAGGCTGCTTTAAATACGACCATGCGGCTTTCAGATAAATAAACATTGACCATAACGTCAACAGTACCGCAGCATATAACAAAGCGTATGCCCACATTTCTAAGGGTTGCCAGTTCAACAAAAATACACTGATCGCAATCATTTGGAATGCTGTTTTGTATTTTCCGACTGTAGAAACTGCAACATTGGTTCGCGCCCCGAGCTCAGCCATCCATTCACGTAAAGCAGAAACAGTGATCTCACGAGAAATAATCACAATCGCTGCAAATGCCATTGAAATGGTAGGTTGCCATTGCACAAGTACAATTAAAGCTGCCGCGACCATTAACTTATCTGCGACGGGATCGAGAAAACGTCCAAAAGCAGAAGTCTGGTTCAATGTTCGCGCCAAATAGCCATCAAACCAATCGGTCAGTGCGGCAAGGACGAAGATTGCTGTCAATATGATATGACGTAGCATGCCACCATGATGTTCAGCGCCAATCGCTGGTGGCCAATATGCGATTACCAAAAAAACAGGTATGAGAGCAATACGCGCCAAAGTTAATATATTTGGAATGTTCAGGATTCGCCCTGTACTCATAAACACCGCCATGTTGTTCGCATCAAATTTGCATATTGCGCAAAGGATGTACCGAGATTGTTTCGATCTGTAAGCAACTTTATACGAAATACCGCCTAATGTCGATTAGGCAAACACGGCAACCGTCTGCCTTAAGATCGCAATCAGCCGATGATCACGATCCCAAACATAAGCATATTCGGTAGCGTAACCATGTTCAGCATATTCTGTTGTTACCTTGTATTTAAACCAATCCTGAATATTTTGAGCAATCGGATGGATATAAGTGATTTGCCAAGTCAATGAACTGGCTGGTGCAGGTGTCTTAAACATGGGTAACACCCCTGGTGGCCATACATCCATTAATGCAAATAAGTCCGCAAGCTGCATTTCCCGATCAGCATGCAGGTTTGGTGCAAAACGACACCAACCGCCAAAATCAGGCGCTTTACTTCCTGCCATTGGATAATGACCTTCAGCCCAACACAATTCAAATTGCTGCATACATTCAGGCATTAAACCTTCGATATAAAACGTTTTATCTAAGGTTTCAGGCAATGGATAATCTGGCTCATGTGGCAGATGATTGACATGAATGCGGGACTCACGTTGCGAACCAAAGCTCGCAACCAAAATGCTTTGCACTGCATCATCCTGCCACAAACGAACCTCCAAACTCGTTACAGACTTACCTTCACGGAGTATTTCAGCCGTGAGCTTTGCAGCTCCATGTTGTACGGGACCAATGAAGGTCACATTACAGCTGAGAAGCTGCTTTGCAGGATCGTTGACCACTCCGATTGCTTTTTGGATCATTAGTCCTGCAATGAGTCCGCCAAATACGGTGCGACCTTGTAACCATCCTGATGGAATATCAATCGTTTCTTGTTGCTTAACTTGTTGATACAGTGGAAGCAATGACATCATTTTTCCTTTTATCTTCAATAGATTCTATCTTTGAATGTTTTTAGCAATTTGTGAATGGTCATTGATCAATCAATCATTGAAAGATTTGGTCAATTGGTCAAATCACTCATGCAAAATTTTATAAATGGTCCTTGCCATAACCTCACCCAAACCAGGGACTAAGGTCAGCTTTTTTTCAGAGGCATTCAGCACACCTTGAATACCGCCAAAATGGGTTAACAAATCTCGACGGCGTTTTGGTCCCAATCCAGGAATGGCTTCTAAAACTGAACTACTACGACGTTTATCACGCTTTGCACGATGTCGAGTAATGGCAAAACGATGCGCCTCATCCCGCACTTGTTGGATTAAATGCAAAGCCTTATGGTCTTCAGCAAGTTGAATCTTGGTTCCATCCGTAAAATGCAAGGTTTCTAACCCTGGTTTACGTCCTTCACCTTTAGACACACCAATCATAAAAGCATCCAACTCTAGCTCTTGCATGACCTCCATTGCCATATGTAGCTGCCCTTTGCCCCCATCAATCAGGAGTAAATCAGGCAACATATTCTTCTTATACCGTCGAATTAGGGCTTGCCGCATCGCCGCATAGTCATCTCCGCCCGTAATATCCTGAATTGCAAATTGTCGATAATCGCGTTTTCTTGCGCCACCCTGATCAAAAACTACACATGAAGCAATCGGTGCCTCCCCCATGGTATGGCTAATATCAAAACATTCAATACGATCAATTGGGCGACCAACCACCTGCTCTAATTGATGAAAACGCTCATTTAATTCGAGATGATTGCTGAGTTTCCCTTTTATGGCATGTTGCACATTCATTTGTGCAAGCTCCTGCCATTCAGCCCGTGTTTCACGCACCTTATGTTTGATCTGGATTTTTTTATTAAAGGTCTGTTGCAAGGCTTCTTCCAATTGCTTTTTATCAGGAACCTCTAAATTTACGATCAGCTCAACCGGAATTTCATCCGCGACTTGAAAGTAAAAATTCGCGATAAAATCACTCAACATTTGCCCCAGATCATCCCCGAGCATATCTGGAAAATAACTTTTTCCACCCAGCATCTGACCATTACGCACATACATGATCTGAACACAGGTAACACCCGCTTGGTGTGCAATCGCTAAAATATCGGCTTCACCTTTAATTTTAAAAACGGCTTGCTGTGCTTGAACTTCGCGCAATAAGGACAAGCGATCTCGATAAAAAACTGCTTTCTCAAACTCTAAGGCTTCAGCTGCTTGCTCCATTTTGCCAATCAGTTCCTGATTCAGCTCTTTAGTATCGCCTTGTAGAAAACGAATCGAGTTATTTACATCTTCCTTATAGTCTTCTGGGCTAATCAAACCAACACAGGGTGCAGTACAACGCTTGATTTGATATTGCAAACAAGGGCGCTTACGTTGGGAAAAATAGCTATTCTCACACTGACGGACATTAAACAATTTTTGTAGTGTTAATAAGGTATCGCGGGCACTATAAGCACTTGGATAGGGTCCAAAAAATTTACCGATTTGATGTTTGCCTTTTCCCCGTCCACTTGCAATCCGAGGATAAGGCTTATCTGCTGAAACAAAGATATATACATACGACTTATCATCCCGCAGCATGATGTTATACGGTGGGCGATGCAATTTAATCAGGTTCTGTTCAAGTAATAAGGCTTCGGTTTCGGAGCGAACCACTAAAGTTTCGATGTCATATATACGCGCAACCAGTGCTTGAGTTTTTGGATGCTCAATGGTTTTGACAAAATAACTCGATACACGATTTTTAAGATTCTTCGCTTTACCGACGTAAAGCAACTCTCCATCTTTGCCCAGCATTTTATAAACGCCCGGCAATTGGGTCATATGAGCAAGTATTTTTTCAATGTGTTCACGTGCGTTTGGATTCACGGCAGACTTTCATGATCAGTAATGCTTTTGATGATGTCGTTTGTATCGATGAATTTCAAGTCCCGATGAACTGTAACTTAAACAATAAAAAAGCCCTGAAAACCGATAAGGTCTCAGGGCTAAATATGAAAAAATTAGCGATGAATGATTCGACTACGTCTTAAAATACATAGGGGCGAATAAAGATAAGGAAGAACAAGCCCAACATGATGAACCACTTCAAAAAGTAGTACAACTGACGATTGGACTTCTTCAAAGCTTTGGCTTTAATACGAATTTGGTAAACATAACCAAAAGCTTTATTTAAACCACCTGTTTGATCTCCAGCTTCATTTGGAGAACTTGCCGCAGTCATGACTTTCTTGCCAAACCAATGATTAAACTTTTCCATAAAACGTGTTTTGAGCGGACGTTCAACATCTGCGAAAAAGATAATACGGTTTTGGTCTGTGGTATTTTCAGCGTAGTGAATATAAGTTTCATCAAATACCACGCTTTCACCATCTCGCCATGAGTAACGCTCACCATCCACATCAATAAAACAACGATCATCATTCGGTGTAATTAAACCTAAATGATAACGCAACGAACCCGCATAAGGATCACGATGTCGTACCAAACGACTATCAGGCGCAAGCTCAGTAAACATTGCAGCTTTGATGGTTGGCAAAGTCTTTAATAATGCAGTTGTTTTCGGGCAAAGTTCTGCTGCTGATGGATGCGCCGAGTCATACCATTTCAAGTAGAAACGTTTCCAACCTGTTTTAAAGAAGGAGTTAAAACCCAAGTCATCATAGGTACTGGACGCTTTAATACCGCCTTTGTCATACAATGCTTTTGCTTCATCACGAATCATTTCCCAGTTTTCATCAAGAACTTTTAAGTCCTTGAAATGCTGCGTGTCGATATACGGCTGATTCGGCACTTTGGAAAACATGTACATTAAAAAATTGATTGGCGCGAGAATCGTAGAATGGTCAAAAAACTGACGATAAAACGAATGCTTTACTTTACCACGGCGCTGAATATACAACGCAGAAATGATAAAAATCGCTAATATGATCCACTTAATCATATAGTTACTCACTTTTGGATATTAATTAAAATATCGCAATAGAATTTTAAACTTTAGAAGTGAGGTGATATTAGCAAATTCAAAAAAAAAAATCAGATCAAGTTAATATAACAACCATGGATATCTCAAAACATTAATTTTAAGATATCCATATACTGAATATGTTTTAGTTTTTATAAGGCTGCCAATCTAAAGACGATAAAGCGTAGAGAGCTTCAGCTGCTTTTTCATTATACACATAACAACCTGATTTTAATTGAGCAATTTTCAATTTTGCTTTACGGATTTGCTCTGGTTCATTCACATTTTTTAAATAAGTTTCCCAATGTCCAATTTCTTTCTTCGCAGTCCATTCAATGCTACTGGTATAATCAGCTCCATAAGTTTGACCTTGATATTCAACAGCCACACTATTATTAGCTGCAAAGCCTAAACTTGTATTGTAAATGGTTGTCCAAGATACGCCTTGCCATCCCCCATTAGCTGCTCTATACGTAAAAACAAATGGGTTTTTTTCAATCAGATCAAATAAATACCATTCATTCTCTAGATTAAAATCCTCAAAACTCTGTTCAATCATCGTTTTTTGACTGAAAGCAAACGTATCTTGATTCGATTTTCTCGATACCAAACGATAGCACGCGCTTCCAGCAGGAAATACCTTATTCCCATGAACATTTAAGAATATCTCAGCATTTCCCAAAGCAAACTCATCAAAGCCCAAAGTTCGGTAATTAGGCAATACAGTATCGAACATATTTTTGTTTGTGAGATCAACACGCTCAAGTTTCCAATCTTCTTTGACATCACCAATGACATTATATGTCCAATCGGTCATTGAATGAATATTCATCACTTTAGTTGCGATATCAGTCGGTAAATAAAGCTTTTTCTCAGTTAATAAATATGAGTTTAATGGTTGATTTGATTCTGGGTCCTTAACTTGCTTATTAAAAATTTCGAATGCGCCAAAAGATAAAGAATCCCCTACTTCAATACTTATATCATCATCTTCATATATGGAAATTTCATGATCCATAAAATAATAACGTGTACCATTGGAAGTGAGGTCCTGTGTCCCATCTCCACCTGATTTGTTATTACTTGAACTATCACCACCACCTCCTCCACACGCGCTTAGCATGAATGGAAGCATTGCCAAAACAACAAATTTATTTTTTAACATAAGACTACTTTCTTAAACATTTTTATAACACAAATACTACCTATAGATAAAAATATAGACAATACCTTCTGTCCAACAACACATAAAAAATTCTTCTTTTTTTATTACGAGTTCAAAAATACTTAATCACTTAGATTACCTTTATCTTGATCCAAAAAACTCACCGTTTTTAAAGTAAATAAGCCACATCACATCATGACTACAATACATAGCAAAAATATCGTATCTCTATATTTTTAATAATTTTTTCAAAAACATAAAATTAAAATTTGGAATCTACAAATATAACTTATATTTCCACATAAAAATTTGATGACCACTGCGTCACGGCTTGATACAACTTTGTTATGCCCTTTTTAGATATAGTTATCGTAAGATTACCGAAGCGTTTTTGCGACCTAACAGGCGCATAAGCTTTATGACATCAACTTAGAATCCTCCACAACAAGGAGATCAGGCATGATCCACGCTGGCAATGCCATTACCGTCCAAATGCTTGCGGACGGAATTGCAGAATTCCGCTTTGACTTACAAGGTGAGTCGGTTAATAAATTTAACCGTGCGACCATTGAAGACTTCCAAGCAGCAATTGCTGCGGTTAAAGCCAATAACGATATTAAAGGCTTAGTTGTTACTTCTGGAAAATCAACATTTATCGTTGGTGCAGATATTACTGAATTTGGCGAAAACTTCGCTGCTGGTGAACAAGCGATTGTTGACTGGCTTATGCCTGTACATGAGATCTTCAATAGCTTTGAAGATCTAGACATCCCTAAAGTTGCTGCTATCAATGGCATGGCGCTTGGTGGCGGTTTTGAAATGTGCTTAGTGTGTGACTACCGTGTCATGTCTGAGCAAGCACAAGTCGGCTTACCAGAAATCAAACTCGGTATCTATCCTGGTTTTGGTGGTAGCGTTCGTTTAAGCCGTTTGATCGGTATCGACAATGCCGTTGAATGGATGGCAATGGCGAATCCGAAGAAGCCAGCTGCTGCACTTAAAGATGGTGCGGTAGATGCGGTTGTTGCTGCTGATAAACTACAAGAAGCTGCTATTGATTTAGTTAAACAAGCCATTGCTGGTCGTTTAAACTGGAAAGCAAAGCGTCAAGAAAAATTAGATGCAATTAAATTGAACCCACTTGAACAAATGATGGCGTTCAATACAGCGAAAGGTGCGGTTCTTGCGAAAGCAAATCCTGCACAATACCCTGCTCCTAAGTTATTGCTTGACTCATTACAAGCAGGTGCAAGCTCAACTCGTGATGACGCATTAAAAGCAGAAGCTCAAGGTTTCGCTAAAGCTGCGATCACACCACAAGCTGGCGCACTTATCGGTTTATTCATCAACGATCAAGTTGTGAAGAAAACTGCGAAAAAATATGAAAAAGGTGCTCATCCTGTAAACCAAGCAGCTGTATTAGGTGCTGGTATTATGGGTGGTGGTATTGCTTACCAAGCGGCAAGCAAAGGCACTCCAATCATCATGAAAGATATTGGTAACCCACAACTTGCATTAGGTATGAAAGAAGCGAATGGCTTGCTAACAAAGCAAGTTGAACGCAAGAAAATGAAACCTGCGCAAATGGGTGAAACCCTTGCTCGCATCCGTCCTACTTTAAGCTACGATGAGTTTAAAGAAGTGGATATCGTGATCGAAGCGGTAACTGAAAACCCTAAAGTTAAAGAAATCGTACTTGCAGATACAGAAAAGCATGTTCGTGAAAACACGATCATTGCATCGAATACATCTACAATCTCGATTACACGCCTTGCGAAAGCATTACAACGTCCTGAAAACTTCGTTGGTATGCACTTCTTCAACCCAGTACACATGATGCCATTGGTTGAAGTTATTCGTGGTGAAAAGACTTCTGATGAAGCAATCGCAACCACAGTTGTTCTAGCTCAGAAAATGGGTAAAACACCAATCGTTGTAAACGACTGCCCTGGCTTCTTGGTTAACCGCGTATTGTTCCCTTACTTCGGCGCATTCGACCTTCTTGTTAAAGATGGTGCTGACTTCCAGCAAGTTGATAATGTAATGGCGAAATTCGGTTGGCCTATGGGTCCTGCATACTTGATCGACGTTGTTGGTATCGATACAGGTGTACATGGTGCAGAAGTGATGGCTGAAGGTTTCCCTGACCGTATGAAGCCTGATTACAAAGGTTCTATCCAAGCGATGTACGAAGCAAAACGTCTTGGTCAAAAGAACGATGTTGGTTTCTACAAATATGTGTTAGACAAGAAAGGTAAGAAAGCGAAAACTGTTGATCCAACAGCTTACGAAATCATTGCGCCTTTCGTGACTGGCGAAAAACGTGAATTTGATCCACAAGAAATCATTGACCGTATGATGCTTGCTTTCTGTAACGAAACAGTTCGTTGCTTAGAAGACAACATCGTTGCAACTGCTTCTGAAGCAGATATGGCGATGATCATGGGTGTAGGTTTCCCTCCATTCCGTGGTGGTCCATGCCGTTATATCGACCAAACAGGTGTTGCTGAATACGTTGCGCTTTGCGACAAATATGCACACTTAGGTAAAGCTTATGAAGCGCCACAAATGTTGCGTGACATGGCTGCTAACAACACAAAATTCTACGGTTAAGGAGCGACGTGAATGGCTACTTTAAATCCACGTGACGTTGTGATTGTTGATGGCGTTCGTTCTGCCATGGGCAAATCACGTAACGGTATGTTCCGCAATGTACGTGCCGACAGTTTATCTGCTGAGTTAGTACGTGCACTTGTTGCTCGTAACCAGTTTGATACCAACGAAGTTGAAGATGTAATCTGGGGTTGTGTAAACCAAACTTTAGAGCAAGGTATGAACATTGCTCGTAATATTGGTTTATTGGCTGACATCCCTAAAACTGCTGGCGGTCAAACTGTTAACCGTCTTTGCGGTTCTTCAATGCAAGCAATCCACACTGCGGCAGCTCAGATTGCAACGAACCAAGGTGATGTATTCATCATCGGTGGTGTTGAGCACATGGGCCATGTAGGTATGATGCACGGCATCGACCTTAACCCTGAAGCATCTAAACACTATGCAAAAGCATCTAATATGATGGGCTTAACTGCTGAAATGTTAGGTCGTATGAACGGTATCTCTCGTGAAGAGCAAGATGCTTTCGGTGTTGAATCTCACCGTCGTGCATGGGCTGCAACACAAGAAGGTCGTTTCAAAAACGAAATCGTTGGTGTTGAAGGTCATGATGCAAATGGTTTCAAAATCCTTTGCGACATCGACGAAGTAATTCGTCCAGATGCTAACCTTGAAGCTTTCAAAGCATTGAAACCAGTTTTCGATCCTAAAGGTGGTTCAGTAACAGCTGCAACTTCATCTGCTCTTTCTGACGGCGCATCTGCGATGTTGTTGATGTCTGCTGAACGTGCTCAAGCGCTTGGTTTGAAACCACGTGCTGTGATTCGCTCTATGGCGATTGCAGGTTGTGATGCTGCGATCATGGGTTACGGTCCAGTTCCAGCAACTCAAAAAGCGCTTAAACGTGCTGGTTTGACGATGGCTGACATCCAAACGATCGAGTTAAACGAAGCGTTTGCTGCTCAAGGCTTATCAGTCATGAAAGGTCTAGGTGTTTATGACAAACAAGACATCATCAACTTGAATGGTGGTGCGATTGCATTGGGTCACCCATTGGGCTGTTCTGGTGCACGTATCACAACAACATTGTTGAACGTGATGGAACAACAAGATACACAAATCGGTCTTGCGACCATGTGTATCGGTCTTGGTCAAGGTATCGCGACGATTATCGAACGTGTTTAAGAATTAAACACGTGAGAACAAGAAACCCCGCTTAATGCGGGGTTTCTTTTTTTAAAGCTAATTTCAAATCTTAGGGTGTGAAAAACTGGTTTTGTTGTCCTCTCAATCCATCTTCAATTTGCTTTTGCAATTTCAAGATATCATCCATATTGATCTTAATCGTTCCATCTCGGATGCCCATGATATTATTTCGATCAATATTCAAAGGTTCTAACATTTTAAATAGACCTGACGTCGGATCTGAGGATTGTAACCCTCTCGCCACAGCTAAAATATGCTGCTCTAATAAAGGTGAAAGTTGAGAAAAATCTAGAGCTGTCATTTGAGGCTGATAATTGACTGTCGTTATTCCCTCATCTACACCAGCATTCTGCATATCACTATGTACTTTGTAAATATGGTGTTGCAAAGCTTCACGTACTTTTTCATCTTCTTGAAATGGAATAAAGCCAACCTCTTCACGCAGCTCAGATTCGGCCATGATTTTAATGGTTGGCAATGTCACAACGTCATTTGCTTGAACCGTTGTTGGTAGCCCCATAGCAATCAATACGGCGATACAAGCTGATCGTTTTAGAAAATTCATGGCTCGCTCCAAAATCAGTCACTCAATAGAAATATAATGAGTTAAATGAAAGCATCTAATAATAGGCTACAACAAAGTTCGACTTGATTCAGTAAGGCTCAGATAAACGGTAAATATCAATAAAACTTTGACCGAAAGATCAAAATTGAATGTAATTATCAAATTAATTTAATCTTTATAAAAACAAATACATTTGTTATAAGATATCTTATTTGGTCAATATTTTTATTATTATCATTTTGTTGCGACTATAAACATTAATTTTTTTAAAATTTCGATTTCACAGGATTAGGAGAAATAAATGCTATCTACATGGGCGAAAACAACGATTGCATTGGCAATAACAGGAAGTTTTTTATCAGCAGGCTGTGCCACCAAAACCCTAATCACCAAAGACAGTAAAACGTATACACGGACAGCCAAGGTTACTTTAGTTGAAGACAATGTAGTGGCGTTTGGGCGACCAGCACAAGCAACTACCAATTTACCAAGAGATAGTATTGTGATTGCAGGTCAAAAAAACAGTTATATTTTGACCCAAGGTGGCAGTCAGTTTGCGACCATTATCAATAAGCTTGATCCCAAGAACATTCAAATCACTCGTGATCTAAATTTCTTTTCTGAAAAAAATGACGGTCATTTTTCAGGAACATTGCCCATTTCTTATGTCAAACTCAAAGAGGATTTAAGTAAAAAAGACTTAGAGTTTTTTATTGAAAATGGTGCAAAAGAGTGTTCATCTTCAAGTGATACACGTATGCAAGCACAACGTTTTTGTTTTGATATAAAACTTGCTGGTGTCGTCTATCCTACCGCAAATAACCTCAGTTCATTAAAAGCATTAAGCAAGCCTTATCAAGTCACCATTTATACGCAAAAACAAGAAAGTTATAAATCTCGATCTAGTCTGAACCCATTAGAGAAATTAGTGTTATTGCCTTTTGCTGTTGCAATTGATGTGGTCAGCCTGCCGTTCCAAGCTGCCGAAAAGATTTTTGATTAAGGCTTAATGCTATTTCAATGATTAGAAATTATTTAATCTCTTTTTTTCGTAACATCCTCATTTGAAATGAGGATATTCTAATCTATGCAAGTCTATGATAAAAAATAAAAAATCTAAAATACTAATGAAAGCCTATAAAAAGCAAACACCGCTATATTCTGTGCTAAAGTACGTCGTAATATTGATGTCTATAATCGGCATTATCATCATTTTTATATATGACAATGATCAAACCAACTATCCATATTACCCCTCAAAATTTGCCCAATTCATCATCTTAATCATCTCAATACTGAGTGCATTGTGCATTTTTATATATACCTTTAATTATCTTTGGAAACGAGATATTCCAACGCTCAAAAAAGACTACTTTTATCGTCCTATACAATTAAAAGTTTATTCAGGCTTATTTTTAGTTCTTGCTTTAATTAGTAGTGCATTATTTGCTTGGATGGCTAAACAAGCAACTGTATGGATAATAAATGGCTTATTCAGTGTAATGATTCATGCTTGGGGTAATGACCAAATCATCATAGTTCAAATCCAACAGAAAGTTTTCGAAAATCCTGATCACCAACAATCCATCACGCTTGGCAGCATCAGACACTCGTACACATTAATCGATCCAGCACCTTACAAAATAGCAGCGAAGATCTCGATCAACGATCATCAACACTGGCTGCCTATACACTGTTATACAGGACCTTCTCAACCACAGCTAACCACATCCCAATACAACTTAAATGGTAAGGTTTCATTTCTAGGCTTCAGATGTATTGAAAAATGTACTTTAGATTATAGATACCAAACACATAATCATCAGCCAGTGGCCAGCCAAAATCTACTCGAGTGTGAAGAACTATATAGAAAAACCTATGAAGCAAATCAAAACAAATAGTTTCTGTATAGATCAGAGATATCATTCTAACTATGCGTCTCTTCTTCACCTTCATTGTCAAAAGTTTTGGCAATTTTTTCGATATTTAAGCTTTTCGCCATCGCATCAAAAATATCTTTATAGACCCCTTGCTGATGATAAAGTTGATGATGTTCACCATGCTCAACAATCGCACCATCCTGCATTACGTAGGTATAGTCGGCATCAATAATCTGAGAAAGACTATGCGAAATAATGATCACGGTTCGCCCTTGTTTGATTTCATCCAAACTCTGTTTAATCTGTTCAGTAGCAATCGCATCTAAACTGGCGGTAGGTTCGTCTAAGAAGATAATCGGAGGGTTTTTCAAAAACATTCGTGCGATAGCAATACGTTGTTGTTGACCACCCGACAACAGCAATGCATCGGATTGATAACCCTTTGGTAATTTTAGAATTTGCTCGTGAATCGAGGCTTTTTTTGCTGCTTGAATAATTTCCTCTTCGCTAGCATCCATTTTCCCATAGCAAATATTATCTTGTATGGTGCCCTGAAAAATATGATTTTTTTGCAGTACCAAACCAATATGATCTCGTAAATATTGAGTATCCATATCTTTCAGATCAATACCATCCATCAAAATTTGTCCGGATTGTGGTACATAGAATTTGTCTAACAAACTAATTAACGTTGATTTTCCTGCACCCGATAGTCCAACTAGAGCTGTAATTTTATTGGGTTGAATAACCATATTAATATTCTTGAGTGCTTGATAACCATTGGGATAATAAAAATCAACCTGCTTTAATTCAAACTTTCCACGCAAGAGTGATGGTTTTTGCTGCCCTGACTTTTCTATTTCATCATCAGCTTGAAGAATTTGGAAAAAACTTTCCGCATAAATCATAGCATCGTTGACCTCATCGTAAATGCGGTGCAAGGAACGAATCGGAGCCGAAACATTGTTAAATAACAAAATATGAAACATGATCATTCCAATGCTCATGTCTCCAATCAAAACAAAATATGCGGTCAGGATAATAATAAAAACTATGCCAATTTGTTCAGTAAAGGTTTTAACCCCATCAAAAATAAAGCTAATTTGACGGGTATGCATCTGATTATCAGTCAGTTGCTTTTGTAAAATCAGTTGCTTTTCAGCCTCTACTTTTTCACGGTTAAAAGATTTAATCACCGTAATCGAATTGATAATACTCAGAATTCCCTGACTTTTACGTTCTCGGCCATCACGCAAACTTCGCCTTACACCTCCTAACTTTTGCGCCTGCTTAAAAGTCAACCAGAAGTAAATCGGTACGATACACAGCGCAACTAACCCGATCCAGAAATTGGCATAGAACATTAATGCCAATGCCAAAATTGCACTGCTAAACAATGGAAGAATGTCAATGAAGAAGATTTGAATCAAACGTGTAATCGAACCAATACCTCGGTCAATACGGGTTTGTAATTTTCCTGCTTGATTATCATCTTGAGTAAAAAATGAAAGCCGATAAGTTAGAAATTTTTCGATGATTGCTTGTGCTACATCTTGGGACACCATAATTCTTAGACGTTCACCAAATAATTTTTGGCCAAACTGAATCAATGTACTAAGTATTTCTTTTGTGAGCAAAATAACGCTAATCGTTACTAAAATATACCAACCTTCAGCAAGTCCCTCTCCGGCTTCAACTAAACGATTAATTTGATCAACTGCGTATTGTAAAGTTAAAGCATTTACTTGCGCCGTAATTGCCCCAACCAAAGTGAATATTAAAGTCACAATGACCAATAACTTATACGGCGCAACAAAGGGTCTAACTTTAGTAAAAAGTTGCCATAAATTCATATTTTTAACGTCTATTCTCCTCAATACCTCTATAAATCTGATTAGCAATTAGATTGTTATCATTTTCCATCCCTTGAAACAGACCTACGCAATGACACGAAACATCCAGATAAAACTAAAGTGCTTCTTCCAAAATCTCTGTATTATTTTTCTTAATTTTATTCATCTGACTGTTTAGTTTAAGTACCTCCTGATAGAGCGTATTAAATTTTTTCACAGGTGCATTTTCATGAAACAGAATCATTTTATTTTTTATTTGCCATGGATGTGCCTTCAATAAATCAAACATCGCTTGGGCCTTTTCTATAATTTGCTGTTCAATTGAGAAGATATCCTCATTTGAATCAATTTCCAGATTACTTTCTAACTTGGTGAGTAGAGTTTGACGTAAATCTTGCTGAATCGACATTTTTTTGACTTGTTCTAGTGAATCCAAATAAATTTTCTGGCGCTGTTGCTCATATTGCACTGAAGCATTTCGTACCTCAACGAACATTTGGGTTGTTTCTTTATAATTCTCTGTACGATCTCGATCTAATCGTTCAACATCTAGAAAAGTATCCCATTTCGCTGCTTTTAACTCACGCAAATAATGATTTCGAGCTTCGACATTTTGCATCCAGTATCCTAGTAAAAACGCAGACATTTTTTGGTAATCACCAGATAAGCGATCATCATGCACATCAAACTCTACAGGCGTTGACCAATCTTGAGCCTGATCATAGAGTTCACGCATTTTCTCCGCCATCACCACATCAAACATTTTTTGATTATTCAGTCGGTGCTGTTTTATATAATCCTGATAGAAAAAAAATGAACCAATACAGACAATAATAATGAACAAAAATATCAACAAACGACGCATATCATCTCCAAATTTAATTATATTTTTAGTTCTAAAGTTGATGTTAATCCGTTTAACAACCTACCTTTAGATGTTTTTATTTCAGTCCTTGTAATGCAGCATTACATAATGTTCGCTTTAAATTCAACATGATCACCCTTATTATCAGATGTAATGATCATTATTGAGATAACACCATGCGCGTAGATATCTGGTCGGACGTCGTTTGTCCCTTTTGTTATATTGGTAAAAAACGTCTTGAACATGTTGCAGAAGAAGCTGGAATTGAACTCGATATTCATTGGCATAGCTTTGAGCTTGATCCAAATGCCCCAGCAAAGCATGACACATCAAATACCGAACGTTTAGCCCAGAAATATGGTCGTACTTTTGCCGAAATGGAAGAAATGGAACGTAATATTGCAACCATGGCAGCTGCCGAGGGTATTGATTTCCAATGGCAGAAAGCCAATTCTGGTAATAGTTTCAATGCTCATCGAATCATTCACTTGGCGCAAAGCAAAGGTTTAGGTAACGAAGCAAAAGAAGCTTTTTTCCATGCTTATATGACTGAAGGCTTGGCAATTGGTGAACGCGAAGTAGTCGAAGAAATTGCGTCACGCATTGGTTTGGATAATGCTGAAGTGGAATACGTCCTTGACTCAGATGAACTGGCTGATTTTGTTCGTCATGATGAAAAAATTGCACGTGAACAGTTAAATGTCACAGGCGTACCTTTCTTTGTATTTGATCAAAAACTTGCGCTTTCAGGTGCTCAACCACGTGAAATTTTCTTACAGGCGCTGCAACAAGCACAATCTACAGCTCCACAGCAAGTGGAATCAACCGAGACAGCCCAATGTCAGGATGATCAATGTGAAATAAAACCATAATTATTGTGGTTAAAACCATAAGCAAGCAACAAGTAAAACCGTTGCTTGCCTCTATACAGATCAGTATATTTTCTTTTTATTTCAGTATTTTAACTATAACAATCACTATTAGATTAGATTTATTTTTTATTTGTTTAATTTTTTTATCTTTGATATGTGAGACTGTTCACAACTTAGTCATAAATTTACAGATACATTTCTATTTGATCATCTGTTTATCCGATTTATTCTTTTAAAATGTTTTTGTTTTCAAGGATAAAGCATGAACAGCATCTCTATTTCACCTAGCCAAATGAGAGTATTTGCTAACTATCAGACTATAGATTTTGACTTTTTTTCTTCTATAATTGTCATAAAGTGACGTCTTTTGTGATGAAAATACAAGTTTTTACAGCTTTTATGGTTGTTCTAAAACCAGACGATTGATCACTATTGTGAATCACTTTTTACATGGAAAAAACAGAACCAATTTGACTTAAAAAATGTATATCCATTGCGATTTATACGGTTAATTTATTATTTGAACAGGCTCAAGCCTATCTCTAAGGAAACAATAGATGGACGTATTAGAGAAAGCACTTTTGGTTGATGAGCTCAAAAGTCTGATTGAGGGGCTCAGTGATGATAAAGCATCACTGTTTGAAATTGCGAAAGCAAAACAACGAATTAAAGATATTTGCGCATCTTGCGACGATCCTACTTTTCAAGATCAAATTACACCGTTCAAGGCATTTATTCAAAATGAAGAGTTTTCCAACGAAGAGTTGAGTCACCATGGTTTTGCCATGACATATCGAGGCACCTATAACTTTATGGGTCGTGTTGAAAATGCATTATTCGCCTCTGGAGATATGGGGTGGGCTGCATTACGACAAGCTCAACTTTGGCAAGTTTGGGTGATTCGTCCAGCATTATCTTTTCTGAAAAGCCCATGGATGCCATCATCTCATGATGCATTACAATGGTTAAAAAACCATGCCAGTGAATACATAAAAACAGATCATGAACTTGAAACGCTGATTCCTGTTTTAGAACCTATACAAGCATCTTCAAATACAAATCACCCAGCTCAAACTGATATCTTATCGGTAATCCGAGAAGAAACAGAGCAATTCCAATCTCAGCTTGACGCAATCATTCAAGAAAAAATTCAGCCAATCACCTCCAAGAGTCACGCTGGCACGCCATCGACTATCAAATCATCTTATCGTAGTCCTAGCAATCTCAACAAAGCGAAACCTGTGACTTTAAATGATTTCAATTTAGATGGCTTTCTCTGTCGCCTAGAACGCGTCAATGCTCGCCATTTTCCATCCTTATATCGTGTTGATATGCACAACGAGATGGATCAAAACATCAAAATTGATTGGTTATATCTCAAAGCGGAAAATGAAGCCCAACCTGTTTGGGAGTCCACACAGATCTTTATTGCTGAGCAACTGTATGCTCAAGGACAATTTTCACATTACGTGGTTTTGGTAGGGACACATAATACTGAATATGCAACGTCTATCTTGCAGTCCTATACCAACCAACAACATACTCAAACCAGCTCTATCCACCAAACCAGCTGGAGAAATTTCAAACAGCATTATCATCAACATGAAAGCTTATTTAATGAATGTATTATGAATGGCAGCTTGATATGGCAACGTGATCAACGTGCTTATCCTTATATTCCAGCATCATTTATCAATACACAAAAATTCATTCCATTTGAAGAAACTGCCGCCACCTTTTTCACACCAGTTATTTTATTAAGAGAACGTCATAAAATCCGTGTGATTCATGGCGCTGAACGCGTCAAACTGTCCAGTGAGGATCAGGCTTATCCTTATTTATTATTAGATCGAGCAGATGGTTATACCTGGCAATTGATTCGCCAAGCGATTAGTCGTTTACCACAACCCATCTCAGTACACGATTTATATCAAGCTTTAGAAAATAGTGCGATCTCTGAGTCTTCTTAAAGAACAGTACCTATTTTTATGGTTTTATTGTATCGACACCGTGATCATTTACACCTTCTAACCAAGCATGATAATAAGGGCCGAGAAATATATTTACTCCGCCCTTTTCCTTGTTTTATATAATTAAATTGCTGTTTTTTGTTTCTGTAACTTGCTTTTGACAGATGAATCATCAAAAGTGAAACCAAGAACAATATATAAAGCATGCATTATGGCAATTTCTATCAGAACGGTATCAACACCTTTATTTTATTGCTTCGCAACATTATCTTTGGCTGCGATCAATACCTGCTATGCAGAAACAGATTTGGATACGATTGTGCAGCAACAAACTCCAACATCTCCCGCTCATACGGCACCTACAGAAAGCTGGTTAGGTTATATTCCCAAATTTGTAGATGCAACACCGACAGTATTCCCTGAGCAATCGAATCAACCCGTTGTGCCACCTATTAAGGAAACAGAAGATAAGACATGGGTGGATAAACAACAACGCTATATTCGTGAATGGGCAGATCGCACGTCAGTGAAAATTGATAATTGGTTTGGTGAAATTGATCCAGATAGACCAGCTTCAGCAACAATTCGCGTCATGCTTGATAATTACTGGAATGAATATGACAACTATGAGGTTAAACCACGTATTCGCGGTAAGATCAAATTACCGACTCTGGAAAAACGCTTAAGCTTAGTTTTTGGCGATGACTCTTTAGATGATGAGTTCGATAATCATATCAGCAGTATTAACCAGCAACCGAATCAAGATCCAGATAAAAGATTTAGCTCAAAACAAACTCGCGATAGTAATGGCTCTGTTGCATTACGTTTCTCTGATTTATCAAAAAGACTCCCCTTTGAAACCAATGCTGATCTTGGTCTCCGGTCTGGTAGTGACATTTATCTGCGATTGAGAGCAAAGAAAAACTGGGAGTTAGAACATGACTTTAGCTTCAATGCTGAACAAATCTATCGTTATGGCAGTAAAAGTGAAAATTATCTACGTACCAATCTAGAACTCATCCATGCTCGTCCGAATCAACCCTTTTTATCCAATCAATTCAGTCTTACTTATGCAGACAAGCAAGATGATGACCTTAGATGGGATAATCGTACCTTCCGTGAACATCAATTCTTTGCGCATAATCGATTTAATTATGGCATCTATACAGGGGGTTACTATAATGATAATGATTTACGCTTAAATAGCTGGGGTCCATTTGTATCATGGCGCCAACCGCTATGGCGTGAATGGTTCTATGTGCAAGGTGACCTAAACTACTTTAATGATCATCGTGAAGATCGTAATCATTATGTGAGTACCTTCCTCCGTCTTGAGACCTTATTCTAACGAAGATGATTTTTTAGACATTACTGTGGATAACTTTAGACTTATCCATAAATATAAAAACCTCTGCCAACAAAGCAGAGGTTTTCCGAATAATTTATTTTACTTCAACAACAACTCATTAATACGCTTCACATAAGCAGCAGGATCTTCAGGTAAACCACCTTCTGCAATCACCGCTTGATCAAAGATTACATTCGCAAGATCATCAAATTGCGCTGAGCTCTCAAGTTTTTTCACCAATGGATGCTCTGGATTAATTTCCAAAGTCGGCTTGACCTCTGGAACTGCTTGCCCTGCTTGCTTCAGCATACGAATCAATTGAGGAGAAAGTTCACCCTCACTGGTGACTAAACACGCAGGAGAGTCAACTAAACGTGTAGTGACACGAACCTCTTTAGTTTTGTCTTTTAATGAGTTACTTAAACGCTCAACGACTGGTTTAAATTGCTCTGCGGCTTCTTCAAGTGCTTTCTTCTCTTCAGCATCTTGTAAATCACCTAAGTCCACGGCGCCTTTAGAGACATTCTGTAATGGTGTACCATCGAACTCATGCACAAAATTCATTGCCCAGTCGTCAACGCGATCTGCCATTAACAATACTTCAATGCCTTTTTTCTTAAATAACTCAAGCTGCGGTGAATTTTTTGCAGCCGTTAAGCTATCGGCAGTCACGTAATAAATTGCTTTCTGCCCTTCTTTCATACGTGCTTTGTAGTCCGCAAAAGAAGTTGAAATCTCATCATTATTTGACGTCGCATAACGTAATAGTTTCAAAATACGTTCACGATTGCCAAAATCTTCACCTAAACCTTCTTTAAGTACAGAACCAAATTCTGAATAGAATTTTTTAAATTTCTCTTGGTCTTTTTCATCTTCTGATTTTGCCAAACCATCTAATAAGGTTAATACACGGCGCGCATTCCCTTCACGAATGGTTTTCACATCACGACTTTCTTGTAGTAATTCACGACTGACATTCAATGGTAAATCGGCACTATCCACTACACCTTGGACAAAACGTAAATAGTTTGGAATCAAGTTGTCTGCTTCATCCATGATGAATACACGTTTTACATACAACTTAATGCCGGCTTTGGCTTCACGAGTAAATAAATCCTGTTTTGCCTGACTTGGGATGTACAGCAATTGCGTATATTCAGTACTTCCCTCTACTCGATTGTGTGTCCAAGCGAGTGGTTCAGCAAAATCATGACTGAGGTTTTTATAGAATTCGATATACTGCTCTTCAGTGATTTCACTCTTACTACGTGTCCATAATGCACTTGCAGAGTTAATTGCTTCCCATTCATCAGTTTTGACCATTTGACCGCCTTTTGGCTCTTCACCCTCAGCGACCTCTTCTTCTTGCCAGACTTCTTTTTGCATTTCAATCGGCAAACTGATGTGGTCTGAATATTTATTAACGATTTGTTTAACTTTCCAAGATTCTAAGTATTCAAGTGCATCATCACGTAAATGTAAAATAATATCGGTACCACGGGTTTCTTTATCGATGCTTTGAACTTCAAACTCACCTGTTCCGCCACTGATCCAGCGTACACCTTCTGCTACATCTAAACCCGCACGACGAGATTCAACGGTAATTTTATCAGCAACAATAAAACCTGAGTAAAAGCCTACACCAAACTGACCAATCAACTGCGCATCTGCTTTTTGATCACCTGTGAGTTTAGACATGAAATCCTTGGTACCTGATTTTGCAATCGTTCCGAGGTTATCGATCGCTTCCTGCTGACTTAAACCAATACCATTATCAGAAATTGTCAGTGTCTTATTGTCTTTATCAAGTGTTACACGCACACGTAAGTTTGGATCATTTTCATAATATTCAGGGTGATTAATCCCCTCAAAGCGTAATTTATCGCAAGCATCTGACGCATTCGAAATGAGTTCACGCAAGAAAATTTCTGGGTTGGAATAGAGAGAATGCGTCACTAAATGCAATAACTGAGCAACTTCAGCTTGGAAACTATAATTCTGTGAGGCTTGTTCACTCATACATCACTCCTTATTTGTGAGGCTTATCTATTTGGAATGATTTATGAATGGTGGATAACTCCAATTTTTCAATGCTTGTTTTTGAATTTTTACATCGAATCAATCCAAAATTAAGATCATAACCACAAAAAAACCTCACATTTGTGAGGTTTTAAAGAACGAATGAAGCTTAGAATTTATAGCTATAACCAAGTGTATATACCATTGGATTGATATCTAAGTCAGTCAGTTTTGTACCATTTAATCTTACTTCAGGCTTTAATTGAGCATAACGTGCATCAAAGAATACCCCCCAATTTTTCGCATCAGCAGGCTGGAAAGTAAAACCGAGTTGCCCTGCAAAACCGAAGTCATCTTTCACTTTAATTTTCTCACCTGATAACGGACCGACTGTTTTTTCATCCCATGCAAGAAATGCGGCTCCCCCCACACCGATATAAGGCGTAAAAGCAGTTGAGTTCTTAAAATTATATTTGGCAGTAATGGTAGGTGGTAAATGTTTGAGCTTCACCACTTTCGTTCCGTCTAAAGAAACATCATGTGATATTGGTGTTGCTAGTAATAATTCAGCTGAGAATGGTGTATCCCCGAAAAAGTACTCGACTGACGGTGTAAAAGCAAATTCATAATCTGCTTTTAAAGTTCCCACATCAGCTATGGTTGTTTTATCTGTTGGAGCAATAACACTTGCTCCGACTTTAAGCTGGAAACCTCCAGCAAAAACAGTTGAAGACATCCCCAATAAACTAACAACTAATAATTTTTTTAACATTTAAATAACCTCTTTAATAAAAAATAAAAACTTACATATTTATAATAATCATGAGTTTTGAAATTATGCAATACATATTAATTCTGACTATTTTAATCATATTTTCAAGCATATGATTCAAAAGGATATATATTTGTAAATATATGTAACAAAAACTAAAACCTAGCATTTTAGTTTGGTTTAAACATATGAAAACCAAGCTTTTTTATCAACTTTAATCATTAAAAACACATCGTTTTAAATAGAATTTATTTTATATATTTTAGTTTAAATTTATAAAAAAAATGAAAAACAAATCACAACAAAGTCAAAAAATGTCACTTTAATACCCAATTATTAAGTTTTTATCTATTTTTATCCTCCATCTTTTAAAATCGTTTCGATTATTAATTAGCGAATAGAAAATATCTTTTAATCTGAGTTTTATACTTTATTATTTCTTAATATAAGAAGGCCCTAAGGAGCCTTCTTGATTCTTTCCTATAGAACCATCGCTGCAATCCATCCAAAAACCAATAATGGCAGATTAAAATGTAAAAATGTCGGGACAACCGTATCTCGCATATGATCATGTTGCCCGTCGATATTTAAACCTGAAGTCGGCCCTAGAGTTGAATCGGATGCTGGTGAGCCTGCATCACCCAAAGCAGCAGCCGTTCCTATAAGCGCAATTGTTGCCATAGGACTAAAACCGAATTGCAAACACAAAGGTACATACATGATTGCCAAAATTGGCACCGTGGAAAATGAAGAACCAATCCCTAAAGTAATCAATAATCCAACCAACAACATCACAAAAGCAGCAAGTGCCTTACTATCCCCAATCCATCCTGCAGTCGCTTTTACCAACTCAGGAACTTGATGTGTTGCCTCAATCACCGCAGCAAAACCTTGAGCTGCAATCATGGTAAAGCCAACCAATGCCATCATTCTCATTCCACTCACGATAACATCGTCAGCTTCTTTCCATTTAAAAATCCCAGCACAACTCAGAATTGCAACACCCACTAATCCAGCAACAATCATAGAATCCGAGTAAAGCTGAACAATAATGGTTGCAATCACGGCAAAAGCTGCCATAAATAAGGTAAATCGTGCAATTTGCGGTGCTTGTTGCTCCTGTGCCATTTCGCCCACGATGCTTCGTGTTACATTATGCAAGGGCTTATCTTCATATACTCGTGGCTTACGGTAGCTCACAAATAAAGCAGTCAACATGCCAAGAAACATCCCCCCCACAGGGATAATCATAGCGCGAGGAATTTGATCATTGCTGATTTGCAAGCCATAACTCTGACCAAAATGATTGATGTTATGTGCGAGAATATCATTCAAAAATATTGCGCCAAATCCCATCGGCAAGAACATATAAGTTGCGACTAAGCCAAATGTAAGCACGCAAGCTACCGCTCTACGGTCTA
This sequence comes from Acinetobacter sp. ATCC 27244, assembly GCF_000156555.1. Classification (NCBI taxonomy): domain Bacteria; kingdom Pseudomonadati; phylum Pseudomonadota; class Gammaproteobacteria; order Moraxellales; family Moraxellaceae; genus Acinetobacter; species Acinetobacter sp. ATCC 27244. Next base: position 96,738 of record NZ_GG665962.1, on the reverse strand, counting down.
ACCGTAAATGATTAAACACAATGAGTAACGGTGGAATGAGTACAGGAATAAAAGCGATATGTACAGGAATAATATTCTGCGATGCAATAGCAGCGAGTCCGATGGTACTAAAAATGAGAAATTTCACCTGCTTTTGCGCACGAATATCTGCATCATTTTTAAGACTTTTAACCAGTTTATAGGCCAGAAGATCAGGCAATCCCGAACGAGCCAAAGCTAAGGCAAACGCACCTAAAACACCATAAGCGAGTGCGATTTTCGCACCACCACCCAAACCATTGTTGAATGCATCTAAAGTGCCTTGTAGCCCTAAACCAGCCAATAAGCCGCCAGTCAAAGCACCAATGACCAATGCAAATACCACTGGAACACGCCCCAAGGAGAGGCCGAACATGACAGCAACCGCTGCAATAATTGCAAACATAACTCTGAACTAAATGAAACGAGGGCGCCATTTTAGCAGAGTTTAAATTGAGCGATTGCTATCTGGTGTTTTTTATTTATGCATTTTTCACGATAAATTGACGAATATAATCCGCAATTTTTTCAGGTTGACTCAGTACCGCCCAGTGATTTGCATCCAACTCTACATACTCAAAATTTTCAACCCATTTTGGCATTGATTCAGTAATGTATTCTGGACTTACAAAGGCATCACGACGTAATACAATTGCCTGAACAGGACATTGTGCATAGCGCTGACGTGGCTGAGTTAAGGATGGAATAAAGTTAGCACGATACAAATTAATTCCATATTTACCATCCGCAACAATATTTGCATTCAATGGTAAACCTTGCTTCTTCTCAAGACCACTCAAGATTTTCCCCCATCTTTCTGGGCTAAAAAATGTCCATACGGTCGGGGCAAGCAAAGGTAAATGGAATGCGCCGATATACCAAGATTTCGTTAACATTTTCAAAACATTGCTTGGTGCGGATTTGAATTTTTCACGTAAATATAAAGATGCATGATCTAAACAAGGCCCTGAAATCGTTGTATAAGACAACAAACGCCCTTTGAGTTTCGGCTCCGTTGCTGATTCCCATGACTGTAAAGATCCCCAATCATGTGCTGCCATGTGGAAATTACGGTTTGGTAAAACTTGATCAACCACTTCTTGTAGATCTAAAGATAAGCGCGGCAAACGATAATCTTTAATACGTTTTGGAATTGACGATAAGCCCGCACCACGTACGTCATAAGTTACAACAAAGTAATCATTTACTAATTTCTCGATGATCGGTTCCCAAACTTCTTGGTTATCTGGATATCCATGCACCAAAACCAATGGTGTCTTTTGCTGATCTCCCCATGTTTTAACACATAAGGTTTGTTGGTCAGATGTGGTCACTGTTTTTACTTGTACTTGCATAACTTTTTCCCATTTTGTTTTTTAAGTGGCTTGGTCATAAAACAGCCATTGCCAGCGATGCAATAAAAATGATACTTATGGAGTATGAATAGAGTTGCAAGAAAAAAAATTGACCATGAAAGCCTTTTTCAAAAAAATTCGCACCATTCCAGTTGTGTCTAAATTTATCATCAACCATTATTCACCTTATCGTGGTGCTGGTATCGCGATAGACACCATCGACCTAGAGAACTATTTTATTCGCGTCAAAATGCCACTGACACGAAAAAATCGTAATATCGTAGGTACACACTTCGGAGGCAGTCTTTATTCAATGGTTGACCCATTTTATATGCTTCTTCTGATGCATCATCTAGGTCACAAATATATTGTGTGGGATAAAAGTGCTTCGATTAATTTCCTCTCTCCAGGTAGAAATACGGTGTATGCAGACATAGAATTGAGTGCCGATGAAATTGCGGAAATTAAACGCCTGACCGCAAATTATGAACCTGTCTATAGACATTACACTTTGAATATCATTGATGAGGCGGGTACACGAATCGCAGAAGTCGAAAAAGTACTTTATATTCGACGTAAAAAACCCAAAGCCAGTTCAAACCAACGCTGACTCAAAACAAAATGCCTGAAATTTATTTTTTCAGGCATTTTCTTAGCTCTCGTAAAGTGTAGATATATGCTCAACACTATTTCTTTTCTTGGATAGCAGCACCAGCACCACCACCGATTGCACCACCAATCGCAGCGCCTGAGTCACCACCAAAAATTGCTTTTCCAACCACTGAGCCAATACCAGCACCGACTGCACTGCTCGTGGTTGTACTGCTACTACCACCTTTGGCATTTGCACCAACACCTGCGCCTGCTGCGGCACCAACACCTGCACCCAAACCGCCACCGACATGGTTACCTACGCCGCCACCAACTGCTCCGCCTAACGCTGCTGCACCAATACGCTGATCAGATGCACTCATATTTTGACAGCCTGTAAACATCACCGCCGATAACATTAAAGTAGATACTAAACCGATTGTTTTTTTCATGATCGTACTCACTCCTTTTATGCTCTACTGAAAAGCATAATCTTCTTTTATGGGGAATTTGATCACATTGTGTTACCAGTCTGTCCCAATCGATTGATATTTTGTAAAGTCGTTGCCTTGATGATCACATCACTAAAAGCAAAACTGAAAAAGCCCTTATCATCATAAGAGCTTTTGAATTATTTAAGCAGTACTGAGCCGATATTAGTACTTACCTTTTTTCTCACCATAAGCTGCACCAGCACTACCACCTAGCGCACCACCTGTTGCAGCACCAGCTTCACCACCTAATACTGCGCCACCCAACCATGCACCTACGCCAGCACCTATTGCACTATTACGCGTATTCTTACTGTTCGCACCTTTCGTATTCGCAGCAACACCAGCTCCTACAGCAGCACCAAGACCTGCACCTAAATTACCACCTAGATTTTTACCTACAGCACCACCTGCACCACCGCCAATTGCAGCAGCACCAATACGTTTACTTTCTGGACTTGCATGTTGACAACCCGCTAAGATTGTCGATGACATCAATACCGCACCCATTAGAATCATCATTTTTTTCATTTGAAATACTCCGCTTTTATATGCCGCTAGAATAATATGCTTTGATGAAGCTTTTACTCAGATCAAGTAACCAAATGCGAGTGCTATACCCTTTTTTTGTAATATTTTGCTCGTATTTTCTCCATTAAAAAAGGCACCCGAAGGTGCCTTTTTAATTCGTTAAGACTTAGAACTGGTCTGAGTTCAACGCTTGACTAAATGCTTGGTCAACTTCACTAAAATCATTATGAAGTTCAAATTCAGCAGCTTCTGCTTCTTGACGACGACGCTCTAAGTGATACGCAAGACCTGTACCCGCTGGGATCAAGCGACCCACAACAACGTTTTCTTTCAAGCCACGTAAGTCATCTTCTTTACCTGTTACAGCCGCTTCAGTTAACACACGTGTGGTTTCCTGGAACGATGCAGCAGAGATGAACGAGTCAGTAGACAGCGATGCTTTGGTAATACCCATTAACTGACGTTCAAACTTCGCTGGGAACTTGTTCTGAGCCAACACAGCTTGGTTCTCTTGAACAACGCGGATGTAATCCACTTGCTCACCTTTGATGAAGCTTGTATCACCGCCATCAGTAATATCAACTTTACGCAACATTTGACGTACAACAACTTCAATATGCTTATCGTTGATTTTTACACCTTGGAGACGGTAAACGTCTTGAACTTCGTTCACGATGTAGTTAGTTAATGCCACTTCACCTTTCAAACGTAAAATGTCATGTGGGTTTTGTGGACCATCAGAAATGGTTTCACCACGGTTTACATGCTCACCTTCGAACACGTTGATTTGACGCCATTTAGGAATCAATTCTTCGTAGATCTCTGAACCGTCATCCGGTGTAATCACTAAACGGTTCTTACCTTTGGTTTCTTTACCGAAGCTTACAACACCTGATACTTCTGCAAGGATCGCATGTTCTTTCGGCTTACGTGCTTCAAACAAGTCAGCTACACGTGGAAGACCACCGGTAATATCACGCGTACGTGAAGTTTCTTGTGGTACACGACCAATAACGTCACCCACACCAATCGTTTCGCCATCACGGACTGTTACGATTGTGTTCTGTGGCAAGAAGTAGAACTGTTCACCGCCATCAGTTGTATCCAACACGATTGCAGGACGTAAATCTTTACCAGAAGCAGGACGCGCTGTTACAGGCAAGATTTCAACAGTGGTCATACCTGTTGCATCATCAGTTTTCGATGTCGCAGTTACGCCATCAGCGATCTGGCTGAAACGTGCTTTACCTGCAACCTCAGTAACAAGTGGATGGGTATGTGGATCCCAAGTCGCTACGATACCACCAGCTTCTACAGACTCACCATCTTTGATTAAGATGCTTGCACCATAAGGAAGCTTATAACGCTCACGCTCACGACCTAAGTCATCCGCAATACCAATTTCGCCTGAACGCGAAACTGACACTAAGTGACCTTTGGCATGCTGTACAGTTTTCACGTTGTGGAAACGTACAGTACCTTTGTTACGAACTTGAACACTGTTCGCAGCAGAAGTTCGGCTCGCAGCACCACCGACGTGGAAGGTACGCATCGTTAACTGTGTACCTGGCTCACCAATTGACTGCGCAGCCATAACACCCACAGACTCACCTGGATTTACCAAGTGACCACGTGCAAGGTCACGACCATAACAACGTGCACACACACCGAATGTAGATTCACAAGCGATTACAGAACGTACTTTAACTTCATCGACACCCGCTTCTTCAAGCTGAGCAGCGATTTTCTCGTCAATGAGCGTACCACGAGGTAATACTACTTCATCATCAGAAGCACGACGTACATCTTCAGCTGTTACACGACCTAATACACGGTCACGTAATGGCTCGATGACATCACCACCCTGAATGAACGGAGTCATCACTAAACCACCTGCTGTACCACAGTCAGGTTCAGTAATTACCAAGTCTTGCGCTACGTCTACAAGACGACGAGTCAAGTAACCAGAGTTTGCAGTTTTCAATGCCGTATCGGCCAAACCTTTACGTGCACCGTGTGTCGAGATGAAGTACTGAAGTACTGTCAAACCTTCACGGAAGTTTGCTTTAATTGGGGTTTCAATGATCGAACCGTCTGGTTTCGCCATCAAACCACGCATACCTGCAAGCTGACGAATCTGAGCTGCCGAACCACGGGCACCTGAGTCAGACATCATGTAGATACTGTTGAATGATTTCTGCTTCTCATCTTCACCTTGTTTGTTTTTAACAAGTGTATAAGACAAGTTATCCATCATCGCTTTAGCAACTTGGTCATTGGTACGCGCCCAAATATCGACCACTTTGTTATAACGTTCACCAGCAGTTACGAAACCTTGCTCAAACTGTTGTTCGATTTCACGAACTTCTGTTTCTGCCTTGTCAATAATAACTTGTTTAGTTGGTGGAATTAACATGTCTTCCATACCAACAGATACACCTGAGCGCGTCGCTTGACGGAAGCCCAAATACATCAATTGGTCAGCGAAGATAACAGTGTCTTTCAAACCAAGCTTACGGTAGCAAGAGTTGATTAACTTCGAGATGTTTTTCTTAGTCATCTCAAGGTTGATCATATCGAAGCTTAAACCTTGTGGAACAACTTCCCACAACAAGCAACGACCAGGTGTCGTATCAACAATAATAGTTTGTTGTTCACGCTCACCATTTTCATCAATTACAGTTTGGTGTACACGTACTTTAACACGTGCATGGATCGCAACCTTGCCAGTCGCCAACGCACGGTTCACTTCGTGAGTATCAGCAAACACCATGCCTTCACCTTTGGCATTTACCGCATCACGCGTGATGTAGTAAAGACCCAAGACCACGTCCTGAGAAGGAACGATGATCGGCTCACCGTTTGCTGGTGACAAGATGTTGTTTGTTGACATCATCAACGCACGCGCTTCTAGCTGTGCTTCAAGTGTCAATGGAACGTGTACCGCCATTTGGTCACCATCGAAGTCGGCGTTAAACGCAGCACATACGAGTGGGTGAAGACGGATCGCCTTACCTTCGATCAGAATAGGTTCAAACGCTTGAAGACCCAAACGGTGAAGTGTTGGCGCACGGTTCAACATCACTGGATGTTGACGAATCACGGAAGCAAGAACGTCCCAAACTTCTGGCGTCTCACGCTCAACCATTTTCTTCGCAGCTTTAATGGTAGTCGCCTGACCTGAAGCTTGTAGTTTCGCGAAAATGAATGGCTTGAATAATTCAAGTGCCATTTTCTTCGGAAGACCACATTGATGAAGACGTAAAGTAGGACCTACAGTAATTACCGAACGACCAGAATAGTCAACACGCTTACCTAACAAGTTTTGACGGAAACGACCTTGTTTACCTTTGATCATATCTGCCAAAGATTTCAATGGACGTTTGTTCGAACCTGTAATCGCACGACCACGACGACCATTATCAAGCAACGCATCAACAGACTCTTGTAACATACGTTTTTCGTTACGTACGATGATGTCTGGCGCAGCAAGGTCAAGAAGGCGCTTCAAACGGTTGTTACGGTTGATCACACGACGATATAAATCGTTCAAGTCTGAAGTCGCGAAACGACCACCTTCAAGTGGTACAAGCGGACGTAAGTCTGGTGGAAGTACAGGAAGTACATTCATCACCATCCATTCAGGCTTATTGTTCGAATCTTTGAATGCTTCCATCAACTTCAAACGCTTAGACGCTTTTTTAAGTTTCGTCTCAGAAGTTGTTTGCGGAATTTCTTCACGTAAACGAGCAATCTCAGCTTCAAGATCGATATCTTTTAATAAATCCTGAACTGCTTCTGCACCCATTTTCGCAGTGAATTCATCACCGTGTTCTTCAAGTGCATTGTAGTATTCTTCGTCTGTTAAAAGTTGATACTTTTCAAACGGAGTCATACCAGGATCAGTAACAACATAAGATTCGAAATACAATACACGCTCGATATCACGTAATGTCATATCAAGAAGTAAACCGATACGGCTCGGTAATGATTTCAAGAACCAAATATGTGCAACTGGTGATGCAAGGTCAATATGACCCATACGCTCACGACGAACTTTTGCTGTTGTAACTTCAACGCCACATTTTTCACAAATGACGCCTTTGTATTTCATACGCTTGTATTTACCACACAAGCATTCGTAATCTTTTACTGGACCAAAAATTTTGGCACAGAACAAACCGTCACGTTCAGGTTTAAAAGTACGGTAGTTAATGGTTTCAGGCTTTTTAACTTCACCGTGAGACCATGACTTAATCATCTCTGGCGACGCAAGACCAATACGGATACGGTCAAATTCAACGGGTGCATGACCTTCTGAATCCGTTTTCTTACGCATGATATCGAGCAAGTCTTTCAATTTTTTTCTCCGTGTGTCGAGGAGCTACACTCACTCAACTGGGTCACAAATATTGTTTTTTAACTGAATAATCCTCCCTCAGTCCCTCCTTTTTCTAAGGAGGGAAGCCCCTACTCTTTCGAGTGGGAACTCCCCCTTTCATAAAGGGGGCTGAGGGGGGATTAATGGCTAATTAGTCACCATTTTTCAGTTCAATGTTGATACCTAAAGAACGGATCTCTTTGGTCAATACGTTGAACGATTCAGGCATACCCGGATCCATATAATGGTTACCATCTACAATATTCTTATAGATGCGTGTACGACCTTCAACGTCATCCGACTTCACAGTAAGCATTTCTTGAAGCGTATATGCTGCACCGTATGCTTCAAGTGCCCATACCTCCATCTCACCGAAACGCTGACCACCGAATTGTGCTTTACCACCAAGCGGCTGTTGTGTCACTAGTGAGTAAGAACCAGTTGAACGCGCATGCATCTTGTCATCAACCAAGTGGTTCAATTTGAGCATGTACATATAACCGACAGTTACAGGACGATCAAACTGTTCACCAGTACGACCATCAAACAATACGGTTTGACCAGTACGTGGCAATTCAGCAAGCTCAAGTAACTCTTTAATTTGACTTTCTTCAGCACCATCAAATACTGGTGTCGCCAAAGGCACACCTGCACGCAGGTTACCTGCAAGTTTTAAAACTTCTTCGTCGGTTAAGCTATCAAGATCTTCTTGTTCGCCACCAACTTTGTTGTAAATCTTGTCGAGGAACGCACGCAATTCAGCAATAGTACGTTGCTGTTGGAGCATCTTATCAATTTGCTCACCCAGACCTTTTGCCGCCATACCCAAGTGAGTTTCAAGAATCTGACCCACGTTCATACGTGATGGTACACCCAATGGGTTCAATACGATATCAACTGGCACACCGTGAATATCATGCGGCATGTCTTCTACAGGTAAGATGTTTGATACCACACCCTTGTTACCGTGACGACCCGCCATCTTATCACCAGGCTGAATACGACGCTTAACCGCAAGGTAAACCTTAACAACTTTTAATACACCCGTTGTTAATTCATCACCTGTAGAAAGCTTACGCTTCTTCTCTGCAAATTTCTCATCGATTTCGATGCTCTTCTCTTTCAAGAACACTTGAATTTGCGTTAAACGTTCAGCAATCGCTTCATCAGCTGGTTGGATTTCAAGTAAATCAACAAGCTCTAAACCAGACAATACATCTTCTGAGAGTTTATCGCCGCGCTTAGTTGTACCGCCACCATTTGACTCTTGACCTTTCAACAAGCGAACAATACGTTCACGTGCTGCTTCTTCGAAGATTTTGTATTCTTCTTTCAAGTCTTTACGGTAGGCATCAAGTTGAGCTTTCTCAATTGCTTGAGCACGCTCGTCCTTTTCTAAACCATCACGTGTGAAGACTTGAACGTCAATCACTGTACCTTTGGTACCAGACGGAACACGCAAAGATGAATCTTTTACGTCTGCCGCTTTTTCACCAAAGATTGCGCGAAGTAATTTTTCTTCAGGTGTTAACTGAGTTTCACCTTTAGGCGTTACCTTACCAACTAGGATATCACCCGCAGTCACTTCAGCACCGATATAAACAATACCTGACTCATCCAATTTAGACAGTGCAGCTTCACCAACGTTAGGAATATCGGCAGTAATTTCTTCTGCACCTAACTTAGTATCACGTGCTACACATGACAATTCTTGAATGTGAATCGACGTTAAACGATCTTCTTGAAGAACACGCTCAGAAAGTAAAATCGAGTCTTCATAGTTATAACCGTTCCATGTCATGAACGCGACGCGCATGTTTTGACCCAGCGCAAGTTCACCCATGTCAGTCGAAGGACCGTCAGCCAAGATATCACCACGAGCAACTTTGTCGCCCAAGTTCACGATAACGTTTTGGTTGATACATGTGTTTTGGTTTGAACGTGTATATTTGATCAGGTTATAGATATCTACACCTGCTTCACCCGCAATCATTTCATCTTCGTTGACACGAATAACGATACGAGATGCATCTACATACTCAATCGCACCACCACGGTTTGCGATCACACACACACCCGAGTCGCGCGCTACGTTCGCTTCCATACCTGTACCAACAAGCGGCTTGTCAGCACGTAATGTAGGAACAGCCTGACGTTGCATGTTCGAACCCATCAATGCACGGTTCGCATCATCGTGTTCAAGGAATGGAATCAATGATGCCGCAACTGATACTACCTGCTGTGCAGAAACGTCCATATGCGTTACGCGTTCAGGCGACATACGTACGAATTCACCTTGATGACGCACAGAAACCATTTCTTCAGTTAAATTACCATCTTTATCAACTGCAGAGTCGGCTTGTGCAATGACAGTCCCTACTTCTTCAATTGCAGATAAGTATTCAACGTCATCTGTTACACGGCCATCTACAACTTTACGATACGGTGTTTCCAAGAAACCGAAGTCGTTCGCTTTTGCATACACAGAAAGCGAGTTGATCAAACCAATGTTTGGACCTTCAGGCGTTTCAATCGGACAAACACGACCATAGTGAGTTTGGTGTACGTCACGTACTTCGAAGCCCGCACGCTCACGCGTCAAACCACCAGGACCAAGCGCAGACACACGACGTTTGTGTGTAATCTCAGATAATGGGTTGTTTTGGTCCATGAACTGAGATAACTGGCTTGAACCAAAGAATTCTTTGATCGCAGCAGCAACTGGTTTTGCGTTGATTAAATCTTGCGGAGACAAGTTATCTGTTTCTGCTTGGCTCAAGCGCTCTTTAACAGCACGTTCAACACGCACTAAACCAACACGGAATTGGTTTTCTGTCATTTCGCCAACAGAACGTACACGACGGTTACCTAAGTGATCGATATCATCGACTTCACCTTTACCGTTACGGATTTCCACCAATGTACGAAGTACATCAATGATATCGTCGTGTGATAAAATACCTTCAACTTCACGAGACTTCTGATCAGTACCCACTTCGTAAGGACGACCCAAACGACGGTTGAACTTCATACGACCCACTGGAGACAGGTCATAACGCTCAGAAGAGAAGAACAAGTTATTAAATAAGTTTTCAGCAGCTTCTTTCGTTGGCGGCTCACCTGGACGCATGACTTTATAGATTTCAACAAGTGCTTCTTCACGACCTGTTGTTGTATCTGCACGTAAAGTATCCGCAACGAAAGGACCACGATCGATATCGTTGGTGAACAGAATATTAAACTGTTTCACGCCGCCTTCAGCGATTTTCACCATCACTTCATGGCTAAGCACCGTATTTGCAGGAATTACATCACCATCTTTCAATGTGATATCTTCAGCTGTAATACGCTCATACAAGTATTCATCAGGTACTGAAAGCTTCGCTAAGTTCGCTGCTTCCATTTGACGTACGTGACGTGCATTAATACGTTTGCCTTGTTCAACAATCGCTTTGCCATCGTTATCTAAGATATCAAATTGCGCCATCTCACCACGTAGGCGATCTGGAACGAGATCAATTTGATAGCTGCCCATATCTAAATAGACAGGTACTTTTTCGTAGAACAAATTCAGGATTTGCTCATTGGTATAATTTAAAGCACGTAAAATCACAGTCGCCAATAATTTACGACGACGGTCAATACGTACGAATACTAAATCTTTAGCATCAAATTCGAAATCTAACCATGAACCACGGTAAGGGATAATACGTGCTGAATACAACACTTTACCGCTTGAGTGGGTCTTACCCTTGTCATGATCAAAGAATACGCCTGGCGAACGGTGTAATTGAGATACGATTACACGCTCAGTACCGTTAATAACGAATGTACCGTTATCGGTCATGAGTGGCATTTCACCCATGTAAACTTCTTGTTCACGAACGTCTTTAATTGATTTGGTTTCGCGATCTTTAATGATCAAACGAATTTTTACGCGCATTGGTGCCGCATAAGTTGAACCACGTAAAATACATTCACGTACGTCAAACTCTGGTTTACCAAGACTATACTCAACAAATTCTAAAGCAGCATTGCCAGAATAACTTTCAATAGGAAAAACTGAACGAAATGCGGCTTGGAGACCGATATCTTCGCGATTTTTTGGAGTTTTGCCACCTTGTAAGAAAGTACGGTACGAATCGACTTGAATCGAAAGTAAGTACGGTGCTTCCATTACGTGGGGCAATTTACCAAAATTCTTACGAATCCGTTTCTTTTCGGTATATGAGTATGCCATCTGGAGTCCTCGGAAAGTAAACTAAGCCGCCTGCAGAACGGGCTTAGAAGGAATTACGCAAGCCGATATGGCCACCACTGTTTACAAATGCTGCAATTTTTAGTGGTATTAAAACGCTTAACAATATTTTTATAAGCAAAAAAATATTGGTAAGCGTTTGATATTTAGCCGTTTGTTCTAATTATATGCGTCAAAAACGCAAAACTAACAAAAAACGAGCCGATTATTGTAACGCAAAAAGGCTGATGACCCAAGAGCCATCAGCCATTTTTTGGAGCCGATTTTCAAAAAATCGACTCCCTACAGCATTACTTAAGTGTAACTGTAGCACCAGCTTCTTCAAGCTTCTTCTTAAGTTCTTCGCCTTCTTCTTTAGAAACGCCTTCTTTAAGAACAGCAGGAGCGCCTTCAACAAGATCTTTAGCTTCTTTAAGACCAAGGCCAGTAGCTTCACGAACTGCTTTAATTACAGCAACTTTGTTAGCACCGAAAGAAGTCAACTCAACGTTGAATTCAGTTTGTTCTTCAGCAGCAGCAGCGCCAGCACCTGGAGCAGCAGCTACAGCTACAGCAGCAGCAGATACGTTAAATTTTTCTTCGAAAGCAGAAATTAATTCAACAAGTTCAAGAACTGTTTTTTCAGCAACTGCGTTTAAGATTTCTTCGTTTGTTAAAGCCATGAGAATAACTCCAAATGGATATTGAATGGTGTGAAAATAGGATTAAGCCGCTTCTGACTCGTTTTTCTCTTTGAGCGCTGTAATGAGGCGACCCAATTTCGAAATAGGAGCTTGAAGAACAGAGGCAAGCATAGTAAGCGCTTTCTCTTGGTTCGGAAGGTTTGCAATTACGCTAACTTCAGCACCTTTATAAAGCTTGCCATCAAATGCAGCTGCTTTAAGTTCAAATGCTTTATTAGTTTTCGCAAATTCTTCGAACAAGCGTGCAGCAGCACCCATGTCGTCTTCAGAAGTAGAGAAACCGAGAATTGTTGGACCAACAAGGTCGTCATTCAAGATATCAAATTGAGTACCTTCAAATGAACGCTTAGCCAAAGTGTTACGCACGATACGTGTAGTAACACCTAACTTACGAGCTTCAACACGAAGTGTTGTTAATTGCTCTACAGTTAAGCCTTGATAGTCAGCAACAACGGCAGAGAACGCTTTAGAAGCAACTTCGTTTACTTCTGCAACGATCTGTTTTTTGTCTTCGATAAGAAGAGCCATCGTAAAACCTCCTAACGGTGATTTATGCATCCCAAAAGATGCACTCCCAATTCGTAAGTCTGACTAAGACTTACACGCGGAGGAGGAATAAATCACACCACCGCGTCTACTCAGACTGGAAGATTAAGAAAAACATTCGAAAATATTTCTCGCCTGAGGTCTTTGACGCTGATAAATATTCATTTATCAATTCAAAGTTTGCTTAGACTTTTTCAAAGAAAAAGTCTAAGGCTTTAAAATTCTGTCTAATTACTTAGAAACGTTGCTTACGTCAACGATCAAACCAGGACCCATAGTTGAGCTCAAAGTGATCTTTTTAACGTATACACCTTTAGACGTTGCAGGCTTTAAGCGTTTTAAATCTGCAATTAAAGTTTCAACGTTTTGACGTACTGCTTCTTCGCTAAAACCAAGCTGACCGATTGCAGCGTGGATGATACCTGCTTTGTCTACACGGTAACGTGCTTGACCAGACTTCGCATTCTTAACCGCGTTAGCAACGTCAGGCGTTACTGTACCCACTTTAGGGTTTGGCATTAAGCCACGTGGACCAAGAATAGTACCTAACTTACCAACAACGCGCATTGCATCTGGAGCAGCAATTACGACATCAAAGTCAAGATTTCCACCTTGAATGCTTTCAGCAAGGTCATCAAAACCAACAACGTCAGCACCTGCTTCTTTCGCAGCTTCAGCAGCAGCGCCTTGAGCAAAAACTGCAACACGTACAGTTTTACCTGTACCTGCTGGTAAAGTTGTCGCACCACGAACAACCTGATCAGATTTACGTGGGTCTACGCCAAGGTTTACAGCGATATCTAAAGATTCTTTGAACTTCGCAGCTGGTAAGCTGTTAAGAACTTGTACTGCTTCTTCCAAAGTGTAAACTTTGTTTGCTTCTACAGCTGCAGCAATGGCTTTTTGACGTTTAGTTAACTTTGCCATGTCTTATAGCTCCACTTCCAAGCCCATAGAACGTGCAGAACCAGCAATGGTGCGCACACGAGCGTCTAAATCAGCACCAGTTAAGTCTGGTTCTTTAGTAGTCGCGATTTCTTCTAATTGAGCACGAGTCAACTTACCAACTTTAGTTTTGTTTGGTACAGAAGAACCCTTTTGAATACCAGCAGCTTTCTTAAGAAGAATAGATGCAGGTGGAGTTTTCATGATGAATGTGAACGACTTATCGTTGTACACAGTGATCACGACAGGAATTGGCAAACCAACTTCAAGTTTTTGTGTAGCAGCATTGAATTCTTTACAGAATGCCATGATGTTTACACCACGTTGACCTAAAGCAGGACCAATTGGTGGAGATGGATTTGCTTTACCAGCTGGAACTTGCAGCTTGATATAGCCGTCAATCTTCTTAGCCATTGAAAATTACCTCTGGGTACAAGCGCCGCTAGGCTCCCCAAAAATTAAACAACACCGAAGTGTTAGAACAACAATGCCCGATCAAATCGGGCGCTTCTCAACCAGTTCAAATTAAACTGTTTTTTCGACTTGACGAAATTCCAGCTCAACCTGAGTAGGTCGATTAAATACATTAATTGTCAACGTTAAACGTGACTTATCGTATTGAACTTCCTCCACGACCCCTTTAAAGTCAGTGAACGGACCATCAATAACGAGCAATTCTTCACCTGGTTCAAACATCGTCTTAGGACGAGGTGCTTCACCAAGATTACGTACACGAGCAAGAATCGCATCAGCTTCACGCTGAGTGATTGGCGCAGGTTTTTCTGGTGTTCCACCAATAAAACCAAGAACTTTTGGACACTCTTTCACGATGTGCCAAGTATCATCATTCATTTCCATTTCGACTAACACATAGCCAGGAAAGAATTTACGCTCAGACTTGCGCTTTTTACCGTCCTTCATTTCAACTACTTCTTCAGTAGGAACAAGAACTTCACCAAAGCTATCAGCTACCGTGCTACGTTGAATACGTTCATTAAGCGAACGCATCACTTGCTTTTCAAAACCTGAATAGGCATGAATAATATACCAACGCTTCATCGCACCTTACCCGATAATTAACTTAATAAACCAGCCCAACCCGTAATCAAAACACCACAATACGATTGCTGTTACAATTACAACCACAAGAACTTGCCACGAGGTGGTCATCGTCTCTTGTTTTGTCGGCCAAGCCACTCGACGTAGTTCTATCCGCGCATCTAGCAATAAACGCACAAAGCCTTTACCTTGATGGGTGGCGTATAATAAACCTAAAGCGACCGCGATACAAGCCAAAATTACCCCAATGCGCACCCAAATATCATTTGCTGGTGCCCAATAGGCAGGTAAATGCTGATTTACCATTGCTGAACCAATCAGCAAAGTCAATGCAATCAACCATAAGACAACATCTAATGGAGAACCTGAGCTTACAATTTCTGCAGCGTTATTTCTTTGAGGGATTGGCGCGTCGCTCGATGCGTCACGCGATTTATCATTCGACATTTTTTTACTCGTCGTAGAATTCGCGACTTATTATATGACAACTTAGCCAGAATCAAGCGTTTTTATTTAAAAAAAGTGGCAGGTCAGGAGGGACTCGAACCCCCAACATTCGGTTTTGGAGACCGACGCTCTACCAATTGAACTACTGACCTATGATGCAAATCGAAAGCCGAAGCTTCCGATTTGAGTTTCATAATCT